>DATEOP010000414.1:0-9849 GCA_035274065.1 Burkholderiaceae bacterium | reverse complement strand
CCGTGTAATTTTCGACCTCCGCACGGTTTGCGCAGGCCCGCATTTATGGGCTGGCTCGCAAAGCGTTAGTTGTTGTACGGCGTTGAAGAAGGCGGCGCCGACGCCACTTACTGTCCGATGTTTCTCGTTTCCACCCGCAGTTGCGCGAACCGATGCCGTTGAGCGTTCTTTCACTTTTACTGCACGCGTATATCGCTTGGCGATTGATCCCGGCTCTGGTTGATTTCACCTGGGTGCAGATCTGCGTAGCGCTGCTCGTGGTTCTTTCCGCCGTCTTTCTGCAGGCAGGCTTTAATCAATGGCGCAGCAGGCGTCAGCAGCAAAACCGTTGGCACGACGTCGCGCTGGCTGCCGCATTTGTCGCAATGGGCTTTTTGTCGAGCCTTTTTATTCTGACGTTGCTGCGCGATGTCGCGCTGTTCACAATCTGGATTAGTAGCCAGCTCGGTCTATCGCTGTCCGTGCCGGCGTTTGCTGAGTGGACTGCGCTCGCGGTTCCTGCCGCTGCGACGTTGATGACGCTTTGGGGATTGATCAATGCGCGTCGAACTGCGCGAGTCGTTGAAGTTGATGTGCCGATCGTGAATTTGCCGGCATCACTGCATGGCTTCACGATTGCGCAGATCAGCGACATTCATATCGGTCCGACGATCAAAGGCAACTATCTGCAGTCGATCGTGGGGACCGTGAACAGGTTGCAGGCCGATATGGTCGCGGTTACCGGAGACCTGGTCGACGGCAGCGTGGCCCAACTGCGACCGCACGTGGAACCGTTGCGCGATCTGACGTCACGCCACGGAACCTACTTCGTCACCGGCAACCATGAGTACTACAGCGGCGTCACCGCGTGGGTGTTCGAGCTCCGCCGCCTGGGGGTCAACGTCCTGCTCAACGAGCACGTGGTCCTGCGGCACAACGATGACTCATTGGTGATTGCAGGGGTCACCGATTACAGCGGGCATCACTTCGATGAATCTCACCGCAGCGATGCGGCGACGGCCGTCGCCAGTGCACCTGAGGATGTTGTGCGGATTTTGTTGGCGCATCAGCCGCGCTCGGCTGCCGGCGCGCTGGAGGCTGGATTTCACCTGCAGCTTTCCGGGCATACGCACGGCGGCCAATTCTGGCCCTGGAACTTTTTCGTTCGATTACAGCAGCCGTTTACTGCCGGCCTGCATCGGCTGCAAAGCCTGTGGGTCTATACAAGCCGCGGTACCGGCTACTGGGGACCGCCGAAACGATTCGGCGCGCCGTCTGAGATCACACACCTACGTTTGGTGCCAGCCTAGGTAAATCGATTCGATTCCTGATTAGTGATGAGTGATGTAACGCACGCGCACCGTTGAAGTGCGCGTGCGCTAGCTAGTTACTGACGCACCCAGGCGCCGCCAACCATCTGCCAGCGGCCGTTGGTGTATTCCCAACGATTGGGGACCCAGGTGTAACCCACTCGTGCAGGTTCATACCGCCCTGCCACCCAAACGTACTGATCGTTCGACCAGTTCCAATATCCAGGAATCCAGACCGCGTCTGACGATGGTGCGGGTGGGACCTTTTCTGTTTGCGGCGGCGGAGGCTGTACCGTGGCCACTATCACCGGAGTGGACGCTGGTGCGGCCTGCACCGCGACCGGTTGCGGTGGTGGGGTATGAATTACTTCGCGCTCGATTACGCGCGTAGAGCAGCCCGCAAATGACACCGCTGCTATCGCTCCAACAATACTGAAGTGCTTGAGCATATGTCTTCTCCTCTTGAGTCCGACGGTCCACGCTAGTTGACCGCAAGCGCCTTGCTGCAGTCGGATAACGGCGCCTGATGGATTTTTTGGAGCAGCGCCTGTGCCCGTGACATCACAAGTCGCAACGCGCGCCCAAGAGTCGAAAGCACAAAACGGGTTTACTTTTTTACCAACGCACCCTGCTTAGTCCGTACAGCGCACTAGTTCAAAAGCAATTTTCCCAGTGCGCGGCGCGCGGTGACGAACTCCGAAGGCTCGGCTTTTTCGACAAGCTGATCGTCGAGGCTGCGCCCGGTCGCGCGCAGATCCCGGGTCACTTGCAGCAAAGCATCGACGACTGCAGGATCGAACTGCGCGCTCTTTTCGGTGCACAGATAAATGCGCACTTCATCGTGCGGCAGCGCTTTCCTCCAAGGCCGGTCGTGCGTAAGTGAGTCGTAAGCATCGGCTGCGTGCACGATGCGCGCCTCGAGGGGAATGTCCTGACCGGACATTCCGTCCGGAGTACCGTTTCCATCGAACCGCTCGTGGTGTGAGCGTGCGACGTTCGCGAAAACAGCGCCTCGCTGCAGACCGAGTTGTTCGCGAATCAGCTCTTCACCGAATTTCGCGTGTGAATGCAGGAATTCTTTTTCCTGCCAGGTGAGCGGGCCGCGTTGACGAAGCAATGACTCGGGAACTGAGCCTTTGCCAACATCGTGCAGCCGGGCAGCGCGCTCGATCGTCGTCTGCATCGCGATCGCCCATGGAAGCTGATTCGCCACGAGCCGTGATAAAGCGCCGACGCGAATCGTGTGCTCGCCGCTGGGCTCCTGTTTCGCTTCGGCCGCGGCGGCGAGATTTTCAAGAGCAACGAGCTTGCTATCGATCGTGATCGTCTCTTCCCATCCCAACGGCCGCGTGTTTTCCCACTCTCGATCATCCGGCTCACTTGCCTGCGGATCGGCGCGATCGAAGTGCAGTCGTTGCATTTTCTTTAGCAGCACCGACACGTCGCGCATCACCTGCAGCGCCTCTTCTCCACGTCCGACGTATCGATACGCATCTGCGAGTACCAGCTGCGCCGGCACTTCCATCCCTGTCGAGATCGACGCAGCGCGCCGGTGCGATTTTCTGAGCAGCTCAAGGCCCTCGTCCACTTTGCCCAGACGTACCTCGACTGCTCCGGCAGCCTGCAGTGCCAGATACTCCCATCGCACGTTGCCCGAACCCTTGGCACTTGCGAACATCGATTTCGCGACGTCGCTCGCCTCGTTCAAACGTCCTGCCTTAGCCAGCAAAATGCAGTGAATGTTGTCGTAATGCAGTTGAACTGTGCGGTGCTGCGCGTTGGCGCTTTGACTTTGCGCAAGCGCCCGCGCGCGCGTACTGAACTCCAGCCCGCGTTCAACATCATTGAGCTGTGAAGAAATCGCCGCGGTATTCGCGGCCGCCGCGGCGGCCATCAGCACCGCGGGTGCGCCGCTCGCATCGGCGCCCTCGAATGCTTCCGGCCAGCGCTCGTACACATCCCACGCGAGTTGAAAGCAACGCTGCGCGTTGTCATCCCAGCCGATGTTTGTCAGCACGACACCCAGATTTACGACGGTCGAAACCTCCGCCACCGGATCTTCCATTTCACGCGCGATCTCGACCGCTTCCTGCAGACTTCCAAGTGCGGCCGGCGCATTGATGATGTCGCCAGTGAAGTATCCGTGCAGCGACAACGCGCGTCGCAGCAGACGGCGGTCGGGTAGGTCACGACAAATATCGATCGCGCGCTCGAGGAGCGGCCCCATCTTTTGCGCACGCCCGAGCGCATTGAACCCGGCAACCACCGCGAACACCGCAGCAACGTAGGCGTCGGTGCGAGCCTCGGCCGAGCGGAGCTCGCGCTGCAAAGCGTCGAGCTCGATCAGCATGTCACTCGCGGCGCGGCCAGACGCATTGGCCGTCAACGCAGCTGCGCGTACCTGGATCGCCCGAAACCTCGCGGAATGGTCCTGCATTGCGCGAGACTACGGCGCATCGACTGCCGTCGAACTGTCAAAAACGAGCTTGTAAGCCCCTAGTCCGCGCGAGACGGCTCAAAGCAGCGAATTGCCTGCGGAAAGGCGAGCGATTCGCGCATTTCCGGTTATGGCTTCGTCCTTTCCTGCGGTTTGTACGTCGCGCTCGGGCACTTGCCGTTCGGACGCTTGACGTAGATCGACCCCTTGGCGTGCTTTCGCACCCACTTGCCGTCTTCCACGATCTTCGCGATCACGTCGATATTCAGCGTCTTGAACTTCTTGCCGCTTGAATTGAACAATAGCTCGGTGTAGCAAACCTGACTCGTCGTGTTCCAGAAGCCCGCCCTCTGCTTTGGGCCATCGCCGATTTTTTCCCAAACCGCCTCAGTGCACGCATCGTCGGTGCAACGCGCGCCCCATGCTACGGCCGCGACTCTGGCCTTCGTGCAGTTGGCGGCGGTGAGCGGTGTGTCGCCCCAACTGGCGCGCAAGGTGACACGGTCGAGATACGGCTTCAGATCTCCCATCGGACCAAAAGCCATCGTAAATCCGCCGCACGTGCTGCTGCCGGTGCTTGGCTTGGCCGACGTCGCAGTGAATGTCTGAGAGTTCTCGCACTGACCGTGGTCGACTGGCACCGGCTTCGACGGGAAGTCGTCCGCATTCTGGGGCGCGCTGCATATCCCATAGGTGCCTGCCTTCGTCGCGTTCTTCTCCGCCTCGGACACCGGCTGTTCGGTCGTCGTCGTCAATACCCCTCCTTTCTTGGGCTCGGCCGACACCACGAGCGAGATAATGAGAAGGGCAGCGAACAGGCAAAGGAAGCGCAGAGGCATGATCGTCACCGGGCGAAGGTAATGAAAAGTGCGGCGATGCTACTCGCGAGATTTGACGTGCGATAGCCCACGGGCTCGTCCGACGTGCCAAGGGTTGAAACATCTTGTTGCGATTGACACACGCGGAGCCGGCTTGTGCTCCTCTCTGCGGTCCGCACGTGCGCAGGGTCGGACGTTAGATCTCCAACACAAACTTCTGCAGCTGCCTGCCTAGCCCACACTGAATGAACGCCTCTATTTCGCACCTTCGATCCTGGTTTCGCCCAGTCGCGATCTCATTGCTTGCGCTCGTTCTTGCTGCCGGCGGATGGTGGGCATGGAAAGCGTGGAGCGCGGGCGCAAAGAAGTCCGACGAATTGATTTTCGCCACCGTACAGCGCGGTGACATCGAAGACCTGGTCGGCGCGACAGGCTCGCTGCAGCCACGCGACTATGTGGACGTCGGTGCGCAAGTGTCCGGACAGTTGAAGAAGCTGCACGTCGAAGTCGGCACGGAAGTCAAGGAAGGTCAGCTGCTGGCGGAGATCGATGCCGAGCAGTCCGCCGCGCGTGTCGATGCCAACCGCGCTTCATTGCGAGCACAGCAAGCGACGCTGATCGAGCGTCAGGTCAATCTGGAAAAAGCCGAGCGCGATCTGCAGCGCCAGAAAAATTTGATGGCAGAAGAAGCCACGACCACCGAACAGGTGCAGAACGCTGAAACCGCTGTGCGTACGGCCGCCACGCAGATCAACACGCTGAAGGCACAGATACAGCAGCAGCAAGCCAGCATGCGCGTAGAGGAAGCGAACCTGAAATTCACGAAGATCTACGCACCGATGGCGGGCACCGTGATCAGCATTACCGCGCGCCAAGGACAGACGTTGAATACCAATCAGTCGGCTCCTACGTTGCTGCGCATCGCCGATCTGTCAACGATGACCGTGCAAACGCAGGTGGGCGAGGCGGATGTGGCCAAGCTGCGCCAGGGAATGTCGAGCTACTTCACGACGCTCGGCAGCCCCGGCCGCCGCTTTTACGGCGAGCTGCGCAAGATCGAACCGACGCCGACCGTAACCAACAACGTCGTGCTTTACAACGCGCTGTTCGACGTGCCGAATCCAGACAAGGTCCTGATGCCGCAGATGACCGCGCAGGTGTTCTTTGTCGTTGCCGAAGCGCGAGATGTGCTGACAGTGCCGCTATCTGCGCTGACCTTTCAACGCGCGCCGCGCGTGCAGGCGGCGGCTGTTGTTGTGGATGACGGCAACGGGTCGACACCGGCATCCGCCGGCGAAGCAAAGAAAACAAGCGAACAATCCGTGGACAAACCGCGCGGCGAGCGCGCGCGAGGCGCACGCAGAGGCGCTGCGGCCAATGCACCTTCGACGCCACGCCGCGCGATCGTCAAGGTTGCGACCTCGAGTGACGAACGCAATCCGACCATCGTCGAGCGCGAAGTCACCGTCGGCGTCGCGAGCCGTGTCAGCGCCGAAATTCTTTCCGGCCTCAAGGAAGGCGAGCGCATCGTCGTCGGCGTTAAAGTGCCCGAATCACCCACAAAGAGCGCCGCGCCGACCAAGGGCGCACCGCTTACTGCACCGGGTGCCACCGGCGGAGGCTTCAGGCGATGACGCCCGACAGCTCGTCCAGTTTTCCTGCTGCGCAGTCACGATTCCCTGCTGCCGCAAAGCGCACGACACTGGCGCGCGACACGACGCCGTTGATCGAGCTCTCCGACGTAAAGAAAACGTACGTCAACGGTGATCTCGCGGTCGAAGTGCTGCACGGCATCGACCTCGCGATCAATCCGGGCGAGCTAGTCGCGATCATGGGAGCGTCGGGTTCGGGCAAGAGCACGCTGATGAACATTCTCGGCTGCCTCGACCGTCCGACTGAAGGCAGCTATCGCTTCATGGGCCGCGACGTTTCGACGCTTGACCGTGATGAGCTTGCCGAGCTGCGGCGCGAATCATTCGGCTTTGTATTCCAAAGCTACAACCTGATCGCCACCGGCAGCGCAACCGACAACGTCGAGATGCCTGCGGTTTACGCCGGCTTGTCGCCTGCCGAGCGACACACGCGTGCGAGTGAACTGCTCGGCATGCTCGGCCTCGGCGATCGCTCGCATCATCGGCCGAATCAACTGTCAGGCGGGCAACAGCAGCGCGTGTCAATCGCACGCGCGCTGATGAACGGCGGCCGCGTGATCCTGGCTGACGAGCCGACTGGCGCGCTTGATAGCAAGAGCGGCGCTGACGTGATGCAGAAGCTGAAGGATCTATGGGCACAGGGTCACACCGTGATTCTGATCACGCATGCGCGTGAAGTTGCAGAGCACGCGCCGCGGGTGATCGAGATCAAGGACGGCCGCATCGTCGCCGATCCTGGCCCGCAACCGCCCGCCAACCACAATGCTGCCGACGCATGGCAGCCGCGGCGCGGCCGCATCTCGCATGGGGCCGACGTCGCCGAAGCGACGAAGACGGCGCTGCGCGCATTGCGTGCGAACGTATTTCGCTCGGTGCTGACGCTGCTTGGCATCGTCATCGGTGTCGCATCGGTCATCGCGATGCTGGCGATTGGCGATGGCGCCAAGCAAGCAGTGATCGACCGCATCAGCGCGATGGGATCCAATCTGCTGCTGGTGCGGCCGGGTGCGCCGAATCAGCGTGGATTCCAGAACACTGCGACTTTGGTGCTGGCCGACGTGCAAGCGATCGATCGCGAAGTGCCGAATGTCCTTGCCGCAATTCCGGAGCAAGGCAGTACGGCAACCTTGCGCTTCGGCGGTGCCGACTATTCGACCAGCGTCACCGGCACGTCGGCCAAGTTCCCACTCGCCCGGCAATGGAAAGTTGCGCGCGGCGTTTTCTTCAGCGATGACGACGAGCGTGACTACGCAACGGTTGCCGTGCTCGGGCAGACCGTCGCGAAAGCGTTGTTCCAGAACGGCGAAGAACCGCTCGGCCAGTTCGTACTGGTCAACAATCTGATGTTTCAGGTGATCGGCGTGATGGCGCCGCGTGGAGCGTCCCCGAGCGGACAGGATCAGGACGACGTCGTGCTCGTTCCGTACGCGACGAGTCAGCTCCGCCTGTCGGGACAGCGGTTTCTGCGCAACGTGACGATCGCTGTGCAAGACGTCGAGCGGATCGATGAAACGCAGGAGGCGGTTGAAACGCTGCTCGCACAGCGCCATGGCACTGTTGATTTTCAGATTCGCAACATGGCGTCGATCATTGACACCGCCACCGAAACGCAGAACACGCTGACGATTCTGCTTGGCGCGGTCGCTGCGATCTCGCTGCTGGTGGGCGGGATTGGCGTGATGAACATCATGCTGGTCAGCGTCACCGAGCGCACGCGCGAGATCGGAATCCGCATGGCGACCGGCGCACGCACGCGCAACATCCTGCAGCAGTTCTTGATCGAAGCACTCGTCGTCTCCGCAGTCGGCGGCGCGATCGGGGTCGTGCTCGGCCTCGGTACCGCCGCAGTGGTCGCTGCGCTCGGCACGCAAGTGCAGTTCTCACTCGCACCGGTGCTGCTCGCATTCGGCTGTGCATTCGCTACGGGACTCGTTTTCGGTTGGCTGCCCGCAAACAAGGCGGCCAAGCTCGACCCGGTCGTCGCGCTGTCATCGGAATAGGAAAGAAGAATGAACGCACCGATCAAACTGACCACCCTTGCATTCGCCGTTGCGCTCGCCGGCTGCGCGGTCACCGAGCCGAAGACGCGCGTGCAGATCGACATGCCGCAGGAGTACACCGAAGAAGCGGCGGCGCCGACCGCTGCGCTGTCCACCGATTGGTGGAAAACATTCGGATCACCGCAATTGACGTCGTTGATCGAGGAGGCGCTCGTCGGCAGTTCCGATATCCGCATCGCTGCCGAGCGCATCACGCAAGCCGAGCTCGCGCTGCGTCAGGCCAATGCCTCCCTGCTGCCAAGCATAGGCGTGGCGGCCGGTCAATCCTTCAGCCGCAGCGACAGCGCCGGTACGAGTGCCAGCACGCGCCGCGGCACCAGCGTGTCGGTTGCGATGAATTACGAGATCGACCTGTGGGGCAAGCTCGCGGCCGGCATTCAGGCGCAGGAGCAGGCGGTCAACGTCAGCCGCTTCGACGCCGAGACGGTGCGACTGGTGCTGACCACCAGCGTCGCAACGACGTACTTTCAACTGCTTTCGACGCGGGAGCGCCTCGCGATAGGACGCGAAAGCCTGGCAACTGCCGAGCGCGTGTTGAAGGTCGTCGATGCGCGTTATCGCAATGGCGTCGCGACGCAACTCGATGTTTCGCAGCAGACCACTGCCGTGCTGAATCTGCGTGCGGCGCTGATCCCGCTCGAAGTCACTGAGCGCCAGCTCGTTTCCGCGCTCGCGCTGCTGATCGGCCGCGTGCCGCAGGGCTTCGCCGTAGCGCAAGAAGATTTCGAGAAGCTTGCCGTTCCGGCCGTCGGCGCCGGCCTCCCGTCTGAATTGCTAACGCGTCGCCCCGATCTCGCGGCGGCCGAGGCGCAACTTGCCGCCGCCGATGCAAACGTCGCCGCCGCGCGTGCGGCGCTGCTGCCCAGCATCTCACTGTCGACTTCCGCGGGACTGGCGACAGGAGCACTCCTGAGCCTCGCCGATCCGACGCACGCGATCTCGATCGGCCTGTCGCTCGCGCAAACGTTGTTCGATGGTGGACAGAGGCGCGCACAGATCGGGATCGAACAATCGCAGCGGCGCGTCCTCGTCGAGACCTACGCCAGTAGTGTGCGCACTGCGCTAAAGGAGGTCGACGACGCGCTCGGCAACGCCGACCGCGGCGCTCGTCTCGAAGATGCGCAGCGGCAGACGGTCGAACAAGCGCAACGTTCGTTGCGGCTTGCCGAAGTGCGCTATCGCGAAGGTGCCGGCGATCTGCTCGCAGTGCTCGATGCGCAGCGCAGCTTGTTCTCGGCGCAGGATCAGTTGGCGCAGTCGCGTCTCGAGCGGCTTACTGCATCAACCGATCTGTTCAAGGCACTCGGCGGCGGCTGGGGCACCACCTAGAAGAACTTCGACTGGCGACTGCGTGGCGTCAGCTCGCTAGCTGCTTTCGAAACGCTTCTCTCATATCCGTGGGCATGCCGAGCATGCCCGCATCGATCATTGCGAGAAATGCCCGACGGCCTTCGGGAGGTTGATCCTTCATCTCTGCCATCGTCGTTTGCACGTACTCCGTTCGTTCTTCCGCGTTCATCTTCAGGAACTGCTGCTCGGCCTCGGCTGTCGAGCGTTGCATGTCCTTAAAGCTCGTATACATCATTCGCATCA
>DATEOP010000413.1:0-3327 GCA_035274065.1 Burkholderiaceae bacterium | reverse complement strand
GTCGATCGAAGTGTCCGAGCTCAGCACGAGATCGGCACCAAGCAGCTGCGTTGCGTCGCGCTCGAGCCCAAGCCGGATTCGATCGACCAGAAATCCGACACTGGTCACAGCGGCCACCGCAACAACGAGCGCCGCGGCCAGCAGGCGAAGCTCTCCCGCGCGCCAGTCTCGCGATGTCATGCGCAGAGATTGCGCAAGCAAGCGCTGGACGTTCATCGCCTGGTCACAGTCCGCTATTTGGCAACGGGCACTTTGCCAATCACGCCTTCGACGTAATAGTTCATTGCACCAAGCTGCTCGTCGGTCAGCGAACCCGAGGCCAGAACTTCGGCACCGGCGTTAGTCTTGATCGGTCCCGTGAAAGGGTGAAACTTGCCGTGACGTATCTCGTCCTGTCGGACTTTAACGGCCTCGACGAGCTCGGGTGGCAAGTTATCGGCCAACCCCTGCAGACGGATAAATCCTTCTCGCATACCTCCCCAGATGGGCGCCACTGACCAAGTGCCATCCAGCACAGCCTGCGTACGCTGCGTGTAGTAATCGCCCCAATGATGCGTCACCGCCACTAACTGGGCATGCGGGCCAAACTTCACCATGTTCGAGTGGTACGCGACCGCCATCTTTTTCTTTTCTTCCGCGGCGGCGACGACCGCGGTGGAGTCCGTGTGGTGCGTGACAACATCAGCTCCCTGCGCCATCAATGTGTTCGCAGCGTCGCGCTCCTTGCCCGGGTCGTACCAGGTATTGATCCACACGATGCGCAACTGCGCCTTGGGATTCGTTGCGCGTGCACCGAGGACAAACGCGTTGATGCCCTGCAGGACCTCCGGAATCGGAAACGCGGCGACATAGCCCAGCGTGCCCGTCTTACTCATTCGTCCGGCGATCATGCCTGCCAGATATCGCCCTTCATAAAAGCGTGCGTTGTACGTGTTGACGTTGGGCGCTGTCTTGTAGCCCGTCGCATGCTCGAATTTCACATCCTTGAATTCTTCCGCGACTTTCAACGTCGGATTCATGAAGCCGAACGATGTCGTAAAAATCAGCTTGTGTCCCTGCCGCGCAAGGTCGCGAATCACACGCTCGGCGTCGGCCCCTTCAGGCACTTTCTCTACAAATGAAGTAATGACTTTGTCGCCTAACGCCTTAGCCATCTGCTCGCGGCCGGCGTTGTGCTGCGTGGTCCAGCCTGCATCGCCGACGGGACTGACGTAGACGAAACCGACTTTCAACGGCACTGGCGTAGCCACCGACGACCTGACGGGCTCCGTCTTCGAAACTGGCTCCTCTTTTTTTCCGCAGCCGGCGGCGAGCGCAACGACGGCTGCCAGCCCGACCCACTTCGCAAACGCGCGCATCATGAATCTCAAAATGACGATGCGCCAGTCTACGGGACAGCGTTAAGCGCTCGGACTAAACGGTTTGCCCAACGACGCCGGCATGTTCAGCCGAATCCAGCGCGCATCGCGCGAGATAAGCGCAAGCACAATGATTGTCGCGACATACGGAGTCATCGCGAGCCACTGCGCGGGAATGTCGATGCCCTGCCCCTGCAAATAGAACTGCACCATCGTCACGCCGCCAAAAAGATAAGCGCCGAGGACGACGCGGCCCGGCCGCCATGTGGCGAACGTCACTAAGGCGAGTGCAATCCATCCTCGCCCCGCCACCATGCCCTCCGACCACAATGGTGTGTAGACCGTCGACAGATATGCACCCGCGAGGCCTGCGCATGCGCCACCGAATACCAACGCCACGCAACGAATGCGCCGCACCGAGTGACCGAGCGCATATGCGGCGTCGGGCGATTCACCGATTGCTCGCAGAACCAATCCGCCGCGCGTCCGATATAGAAACCACGTCACTGCAGCCGCAAGCGCCAGCGAAAAGTAAACAAGCCAGTGCTGTGCAAACACTGCAGGGCCAAGAAACGGGATGTCGCGCAATATCGGCAGGCCATCCATGCCACGCGCCGGCAGGGTGTCTCCCTGCAGCCTCAGCCCGATGAACGCCGACAACCCTGCACCGAACAGCGAGAGCGCCAACCCGGTTGCAAACTGATTCGTCAACAAACCGATCGCCAGCGCGGCGAACAGCGCTGCCATCAGGATGCCTGCAAGCGCACCGACGACGAACCCGATCCAGTATTGGCCGGTGAGCAGTGTCGCGGAAAAACCTGTTACCGCCGCTACCAGCATCATGCCTTCGGTTCCGAGATTGACGACGCCGCTGCGCTCGTTGATCACAATGCCAATAGCCGCGAGCAACAACGGCGTGCTGGCATTCATCGTGATCGCAATCAGACTCGCGAGCTGATCCATCAGGCAGTGGCCGCGAAATAGCGACGCACGCGATAATGAATCAGCGTGTCGCACGCAAGCAGAAAGAAGAGCAACAGTCCTTGATACACCCCGGTCAAGGCTGAAGGCAGACCAAGGCGCGATTGCGCAAGCTCGCCGCCGATATAGAACACCGCCATCACAAACGATGCCAGCACCACGCCAATCGGATGCAGGCGCCCGACGAAGGCAACGATGATCGCCGCGAAGCCATAACCCGGCGATATCGTCGAGGTGAGTTGGCCAATCGGTCCTGCAACTTCGAGCCCGCCCGCCAGACCCGCAAGCGACCCCGAAATCAACAGCGCGATCCATAGCGAACGACGGCTGGAAAAGCCTGCATAGAGTGCGGCGCGCGGCGCGAGCCCAACGACCTTTAGCTGAAAGCCGACGACGGTACGTGCCAGTAGCCCCCAGATTGCGACGGCTGTTGCAAGTGCAGCGATACTTCCTACATTGACGCGCAGACCTTCGACGATTAGCGGCACACGCGCGGCGGATGCGAAAAGCTCGCTCTGCGGAAATCCATAGCCGTTTGAATCGCGCCATGGCCCCTGCACCAGCCACGAAAGCAACTGCTGCGCTACGTACACGAGCATCAGGCTCACAAGAATCTCGTTGGCGTGGTAACGATCGCGCAGCCATGCCGTGATTGCTGCCCACAGAGCGCCGCCAACCATCGAGATGACAAGCACCGCCACTACCCACGCGCGTGAAGAGTCGGTTGTTGCCAACAGCGCAATCCCACCGCCTGCGATGGCGCCCGCAATCAGTTGGCCTTCCGCGCCGATGTTCCACACATTGGCACGAAAGCACACCGCCAGGCCAACCCCGCATAGGATCAGCGGCGTCGCCTTCAGTACGAGTTCACTCCAGCCGCTTACCGTCGAGAGCGGGGCAACGATGAAGACGCTCAATCCCTGCCAGGGATTCGTGCCGAGAATCGCGAACAGCAGCGCACCGGCTGCAAGTGTTAGCGCTAATGCAA
>DATEOP010000412.1:0-2456 GCA_035274065.1 Burkholderiaceae bacterium | reverse complement strand
AACGGTCGCGGCAGTTTCACTGGCTGTGATCGCGGTGTTCTTCTCGCTGATCGCGGCGTTCTATTACCTGCGCATTGTGAAGACGATGTATTTCGATGAACCGACGCCTGAGTCGGCAGCGCTTCAACTCGCCGCGCCGACTGACATGCGTGTCGCACTGTCGATTAATGCCATGCTGGTGCTGGTGCTCGGGATTCTTCCGCAATACCTGCTGCAGCTATGCGCTAACGCGATGACACGCACGCTTGGCGGCTAGCGCTGCGCTCATGCACGAGTCGGAAGGTGATGATGCACTGACCGAGCACACGCTCGACAGCCGGATCGCATTCGAAGGTGCGTTTCTGCGCTTGTGTGTCGACACCGTCAGGTCGGCCGACGGTCACGTCGGTACCCGCGAGTATCTGCACCATCCGGGCGCGGTAATGATCATCCCGTTGCTGGCAGATGGCCACTTGATACTCGAAAAGCAGTTCCGCTATCCGATGAAGCGAGCGATGATTGAGTTTCCAGCAGGAAAGATCGATGCAGGCGAGATGCCGTTTGGTTGCGCGCAGCGCGAGCTTCTGGAAGAAACCGGATACCAAGCTACCCGCTGGAGCTACCTCGGCGGCCTGCACAATGCGATCGCGTACTGCGACGAGAAGATCGAGATGTACCTCGCCGAGAACCTGTCGCACCAGGGCGCGACGCTTGATGCCGGCGAAACGCTCGAAGTATTCACCGTTCCTTGGCAACAGCTGTTGCAATGGGTGCGCGACGGTTTGGTCACCGACGTCAAGACCATGGTCGGCGCGATGTGGCTGGAGAAGGTGTTGAGTGGCGACTGGCAGCGGCAGCCCGCTGTTCGATAAGTGTCGGGCTTGGTGCTCGCTGAAACTTACATATTCACGTAATTCGGCCCGCCGCCACCCTCCGGCGTCACCCAGACGATGTTCTGCGTCGGATCCTTGATATCGCAAGTTTTGCAATGGACGCAGTTCTGAAAGTTGATCTGCAGACGCTCGTTGCCATCCGAACCTTTGACGAATTCGTAGACTGCCGCCGGGCAGTAACGCTGTTCCGGTCCCGCGTACTCAGGCAAATTGATCCGAGTCGGAACCGTTGGGTCCCTCAACGTCAGATGCGACGGCTGGTTTTCCTCGTGGTTCGTGTTGGAGAGATAAACCGATGACAGCCGATCGAACGTCAGCTTGCCGTCGGGTTTCGGGTAAACGATCGGTGAGCAGTCGGCTGCCGGCTTTAACTTTTGATAATCGGCAAGCTTCCTATGCAGGGTCCATGGCGCGCTACCGCGAAAAATAATCTGATCGATGCCGAACATCAACGACCCGAGAAGCAGGCCTTTGTCCAGCCAAGGCTTGAAATTGCGCGCGCGATGCAGCTCATCGTGCAGCCAGCTCTTTTCGAACGCACTGGGATAAGACAGCAGCTCGTCGTGCTGACGATCCGCGGCAAGCGCTTCGAATGCGGCCTGAGCCGCGAGCATTCCGCTCTTCACTGCAGCATGGCTGCCCTTGATTCGCGGGGCATTTAGGAAGCCCGCATCGCAACCGATCAGCGCACCACCAGGAAACACCAGCTTCGGCAGTGATTGCAACCCGCTGGCGTTGATCGCGCGCGAGCCATACTCCAGTCGCTTGCCACCTTCAAGAAAAGAGCGAATAAAAGGGTGCGTCTTGTAGCGTTGGAATTCTTCGAACGGCGATAGATAGGGATTGGTGTATCCCAGTCCCACAACGAGTCCCAGCGACACCAGGTTCTCTCCAAAGTGATACATCCAGCCGCCGCCATAGGTGCTGTTGTCGAGCGGCCAGCCGGCACTGTGCAGAACGAACCCCGGTTTGAACTTTGTTGCATCGACTTCCCAGATTTCTTTGATACCGATGCCCCAGGTCTGTGGATCGCGTCCCTCATTCAGCTTGAAGCGCGGTATTAGCTGCCGCGCAAGACTTCCGCGCGCGCCTTCGGCCAAAAGGGTGTACTTGCCATGCAGTTCGACACCAGGTTGAAAATTTTCGGTCGGGGTGCCGTCACGCCCGACGCCCATGTTGCCGGTGGCAACTCCGATGACCGTACCGGCGTCGTCATACAGCACCTCCGCCGCTCCGAAGCCTGGAAAAATTTCGACGCCGAGTGACTCGGCTTGCTGACCCAACCATCGCACCAGGTTGCCGAGGCTGCCGACGAAGTAGCCTTTATTCTTAAGTGAAGCGGGAAGCCAACCATGCGGAACCTCACGCGCGCCACGCTCCGACAAAAACAAAAATTTCTCTTCGGCAACCGGTGTCTTCAGAGGTGCGTCGCGTTCTTTCCAATCCGGAAACAGTTCATTCAGTGCGATGGGGTCGATTACGGCGCCCGACAAAATGTGCGCGCCGATTTCGGAGCCTTTCTCCAGTACGCAGACGCTAACTTCGCGTCCGCCGCGTGCCGCGAGCTGTTTAAGCCGAATCGCT
>DATEOP010000411.1:0-3438 GCA_035274065.1 Burkholderiaceae bacterium | reverse complement strand
AGATCTCGATGTAGCGATCACCGTCCGCTTCAGGTGAGCCAGGAGGCCCGCCGTCTACTTCGGGACCGTGGTCGTAGAAGATCTCACTGCACGGTCCGCACGGCCCGGTGTCGGCCATCTGCCAGAAATTGTCGGATACGTACTTGGGCTGGCCAGGTTTGTCGCCAATGCGCACACAACGCTCTGGCGGAACACCAATGTCTTGGGTCCAGATGTCGTACGCCTCATCATCGTCGACATATACGGTTGCCCACAGCTTTTCCTTCGGCAGCCTGTATACCTCGGTCAACAGCTGCCACGCGAAACGAATCGCGTCGCGCTTGAAATAGTCGCCGAAGCTGAAGTTGCCCAACATTTCGAAGAAGGTGTGATGCCGAGCGGTGTATCCGACGTTCTCCAGATCGTTGTGCTTGCCGCCAGCGCGCAGCGACTTTTGCGACGTGGTCGCGCGCGTATAAGGCCGCTTCTCACGCCCGGTGAACACATCCTTGAACTGCACCATGCCGGAGTTGACGAACAGCAACGTCGGGTCGTCCGACGCCGTCAGCAAGCTCGACGCACGCACGATCGTGTGGCCGTTCGACTCAAAGTACCGCAGGAATTTTTCGCGGATATCGGCGCTTTTCATGACTGCAGGCGCGCTGTGCGCCCCGATTGATCAAGCGCCAGATGATACTGGTGCAACGCAGTGCCTCTCGCGCAGCACCTTATGCACGCTAATCCGCGATGTGGCTAGATGGCGTGCAACGGCAAAGACTGCGCGCACATCGGCGCTAGGTGATCAGCCGGCCTCTCGCAAACCCAGAAGGGCGAATCTGTGTGCGTCTTGCCGTGCTTCGGCGGACGTCGTCACCGCGTAACAGCCGGGCCGCGTTGCCCAGCACCAGCAGCGCGCTACCCGCGGTGGCCAACACCGCAACCACCGGCGATGTGATCCCTAGGGCGGCGAGCGCGATAAAGCTCATGTTGCAGCCAAGAGCTAGCCCGAGGTTCTGATGAGCCAGACGCATCGCCCTGCGCGAGACGGTGAATGCATACGCGATATCGACCAGATTGGAGGATTGCACGATCAGGTCCGCGCGTTGTTGTGCGGTTGCGGACCCGTCGGCCAACGCAATCGACACATCGGCACGCGCGAGCGCCGGCGCGTCGTTGATGCCATCGCCCAACATCGCCACCTTGTTTCCAGCACGCTGCTGGCCTACTACCCATTCGCATTTGCTGTGCGGCGTCTGGTGTGCAAGGGCGCGCTCGATTCCGAGCGCCGCGGCGACCGCGTGCACTGGCGCGCGCCGGTCGCCCGAGATCAATATCGGCTCGACGCCACGCTCGGCGAACGTGTCGATCAGGCACGCGGCGTCGTCGCGAAGCCGCTCGCCGAAGACAAACAGCGCCACGGGTCCTTCGGTGTCGGCGAGCACGATCGTGCTGGCGGTGTGCAAACCCTCCCGCGTCGCAATTGCGGCGACATCGGCGCGCTGCGACACTTGCTTGTCAACGAGCGCAAATTCCACTTTTCCGAGCCGGTATCGACGCCCGCCGACGGTCGCCTCGATGCCGGCAGAGGCTTCAACGCGTCCATCGGACAGCGGCGGCAGCGACTTGCCGAGCGATTGGACTGCGCCGATCAGTGCGCGCGCATACGGGTGCGTTGACAGCGTCTCCATCGCAGCAGCGATCGCCAGCGTGTACTCGGGATCGGCAGTACGCAGCAGCAGCTGACGCAACAGGCGCGGCTCGCCTGTGGTCAATGTGCCTGTCTTATCGCAAGCGAGTAGATCTGCGCTGGCGAGTGCTTCGATGGCGCAGTTGCGGGCGACCAGAACACCGCGCCTGGCGAGCGCGGATTGCGCCGCCGCTGTGGCGGAGGAAGAGGCCAAGAGCAATGCGCACGGACATGCCGCAATCAGTACGCCGATCACGCTCGGTACAGCCCGGGAAGGATCGACAAGAAGCCAGCCGAGTAACGTCATCAATGCAGCTGAACCCATCAGCCACAAGTACGGTGCAGCGAAACGCGCTGCAAGCTCATCGGTTCGAGGGCGCTCACGCCCCGCTTCTTCTGCCATTCGCTGCAAGGCGAGCGAGCTCGACTCGGTACCGCTGCGGCCGACTTCGATCACCAGCGGTTGATCGAGATTAATCGCGCCTGCGAGCACCGGCGAACCCGCGGACTTCTCCATCGGCAGCGACTCGCCGGTCAGCGACGCCTGCGAGGAGCTCGAGCGACCATGCACGACCACGCCATCCGACGGTACCGCTTCGCCGGGCGGGACCAGCACGCGTGCGCCAGGCTTCAACTGTTGCGCGGTGACAGATTCGGTTGCGAGCGACGATGGAAAAGCAACCAGCCGCAGCGCACTTGTCGCTTGTCGGCGCGCAGCTTCGACGTGCGAGCGCGCAACACAGACACCGCCCGCAAGTACCCAGCGCGACGTAATCGCAAACGCGATGACCAAAGCCACCGCGTCGAAGAAGATCGCACCGCGACCCATCACAGCGGAAAACGCGCTTGCGCCAACGGCGACACTGATCGCCATCACTGTGGGCAGCTCGAGGCCAATGGCGGCCATGCGCCACATGCGAAGCTGACTCCACGCCGCGCGATAAAGCGGCTGCGCCGAAAAAAGCAGCGCAGGCAGGATGAGAACGAAGCTTGCACCGTGCAGCAAGCGCTCGATCTCGGAACTGATGGCGCCGGGCGTTGCGACATACAGCGGCAGCGAAAGCATCAAGACCTGCGTCGCCGCCAACCATGCGATCACCACTCGCAGCAGATCAATCCGTCGAACCTGCGCGTCGATACGGGCGTCGTCGCGCGGCACTCTGCCCGCGTCGTATCCGGCACGCTCGATCGCACGCTGCAACTCGCCGCGCGTCACCAGTTTGGGATCGAAGGCGATGTACGCTGTGTGCGTCGCGAAATCGACGCTTGCCTTCACCACACCGGGCACCGTCCGCAGGCTTTGCTCGATCATTAGCGCGCATGCGCTGCATACCATGCCGCGTATCGAAAGCTGCAAATGTGAACCGGCGGCAGTCGCCGCCTCGATAGCGGCAGAGCTTGCTTCTGCTTCGGCGGCAATCGAGGCATTCAACAATGCGCGGTCGCGGCTTCCCGCCTGAGCCAGGAACAACTGCTCAGCGATGAATGCGCAGCCATTGCAGCAGAACGCACGCATCGTTGCGCCGACAGGACGCTGCACAACTCGCAACCCTGCCAACGAATCACCGCATTGATCGCACGCCGCGGAAACGCCTTCCGCTTCGGCGCCGGCCAGAGTCGGCACCTTTGCTTTGCGGATCAATTCAGACGCCATTTACAGGGAGTCGAATGCAATCATCATGCGCATCGGTAACGCCGCCAGCGTAACTCACGCGGAGGCACAATGAACACATGCGATTGACCGCTCACGCCACCGAATTCACCGGTTTTCC
>DATEOP010000410.1:0-4931 GCA_035274065.1 Burkholderiaceae bacterium | reverse complement strand
TCTAACGCGGCAGGCCGGCAAGCCTGTCGTTGCGTCGATGGGGGATGTCGCAGCATCGGGTGGATATTGGATCGCGATGGGAGCCGATGAGGTCGTGGCCGATGAGGCCACGATTACCGGATCAATCGGCGTGTTCGGGCTCCTGCCTACGTTTGAGGGCACGATGGAGAAGCTCGGCATTAACGTAGATGGCGTATCAACGACGTGGCTCGCCGGCGCGACAGACCTGCGGCGGCCGGTAGACAAGCGGCTCGCCCAGACGCTCGAGTTGGTTGTCAACTCAAACTATCGTGAATTCATCGGCCTGGTTGCCGACCGTCGCGGATCGACGCCAGAAAAGATCAACGAGGTCGCCCAGGGCCGGGTATGGACTGGCGCGCAGGCGAAAGAACGCGGGCTGGTTGATTCCCTTGGTGGTATCGACGTTGCCATCAAAAGCGCGGCCCGACGGGCGAACCTGGGCGAAGGGTATCGACTCGAGTACGTCGAGCCCGAGCCGCGAGGGCTTAATCGGTACCTTGCCCTGCTGTTTGGTCGAATCACTGCGGCCGCAAAAAGCGGGCTCGGAATCGACGGGATCCTAGGCCTCAGCCCTGGCAGCGCGGTAAAGCGCGACCTCGAACTGCTCTTTGGCTCGCGTGAAAACCCGCTAGCCGGCATCTCCTACTGCTTCTGTAACTTTCGCTAAAACGGCTCGACCCAAAGCGATCGTCCGAGCCGAGATTCAGGCCTACTTCCGCCCTTTGGCCGAGCGCGAAAGTGTTCGCACGCGCGGCTTTGTAAGATAGTATGCCTTCACGTCGGCCGGCCGGCCGACCGGTTGTTCCCACTCCGACAGTTCAACCTCAGGCGACGGGTCGCAATGGACATCCCTACACAAGGGTTGCGTAAACCCGGTGCCCGCAAGCTGCAAATCCTGCAGATGCTCGCGTCGATGCTGGAGGAACCCAAGGGCGAGAAAGTGACGACCGCGGCGTTGGCGGCACGGCTGGACGTATCGGAAGCGGCGCTATACCGGCACTTCGCCAGCAAGGCCCAGATGTTCGAAGGCCTGATCGAATTCATCGAAACGACGATCTTTGGGCTGATTAATAAAATCAGCACGGAAGAGGCGTCGGGTCTAAAGCAGGTCCGTGCGATCGTCAGCATGCTGCTCGATTTTGCCCAGACCAACCGCGGCATGACCCGCGTTTTGATTGGCGATGCGCTGGTCAACGAGAACGAGCGCTTGCAGGAGCGCATGAATCAGCTGTTCGAACGCATCGAAGCGTCCATTAAACAGAGCTTCAAAGTCGCAATTGGCGATCGTGAACTGCCCGAATCCTTTGACGCGAGTGCCCGCGCAGCGCTGGTACTGGCTTTCGTACTTGGCTGCTGGCACCGGTTTGCGAAGAGCGGGTTTCGCAAGGTGCCGGGCGACGCGTTAGAAGCTCAAATGCCAGCGTTGGTCGGTGGCGTCTAGCGGCCTGCACACACTGGGCATTTGGGATCGCGTGTTACGCGCACCGTGTGCCATCGCATCGTCAGCGCATCGAGCATCGAGAGTTGCCCTTGCAGGCTTTCACCGACGCCGGCGGCAAGCTTTAGCGCTTCGCCGGCCTGCATCGTCCCGATGATTCCTACGAGTGGGGCAAATACGCCCATCGTCGAACAGAGCTCATCGACACTTTCGTTCTCGGCAGCAGTGGGCGGGAACAGGCACGCGTAACACGGTGAGGCGGCTGCGCGGAGATCAAAAACCGCCACCTGGCCATCAAAGCGAATTGCGGCACCCGACACTAACGGTCTGCGATGGTCGACGCAGGCCTGATTGATTGCATGCCGCGTTGCGAAGTTGTCTGAGCAATCAAGAACGATCGTCGCATCCTTCACCAACTCGTTGAGCGCCTGAGCGTCGACGCGCTGGGCGATGGGCGTGATGCCAACCTCCGGATTGATCGCGTGCAGCGCCGTTTTGCCTGACTGCACCTTAGGCATTCCAACCCGCTCGGTGGTGTGCAAAATCTGTCGCTGCAGGTTGGTCAGATCGACAACGTCACTGTCCACCAGCACTATTGCCGCAACGCCGGCTGATGCTAGGTAAAAGGACGCCGGCGACCCAAGACCCCCGGCACCAATTACCAGCATGCGTGCTGCCCGGATTTTCTGCTGCCCTTCGATGCCGATCTCGTTCAGCAGAATATGACGCGAGTAGCGCAGCAGCTGGCTATCGTTGAGTTGAGCGTCGGTCATAAACAAAAACGGGCCGCGATGCGGCCCGTCATTGTGTCCGTAGCGGCGTTAGCGCGCAGGTACCGGATTGGTGGTTGCGACGCTGTCGGGCTTGGGCTTGGCGATCTCGACCGGCTTTCCCTTCAAGTGGTTAATCGCCTGCAACAGCTGGTAATCGTCCGGCGCGCCCCAGTCGTAGCGCTTTGGAGAAACCGTCTTGCCGTCGATGGGCTTCACCGGCGTTGCGGTCGGCGTCGCTGAACCGCGCGGTGCCGCTGCGCCAGGTACCGACGCCGCACGCGCCGCATCCTCGACCTTGGCATTTTCCAGATGCCGAACCAGATCTGCTTCGCGCACGTTAAATCCCGCGAAGTTGCCCTCGGGTGTGTCTTCCACAACGAAGTCGGGAACGATGCCTTTGGCCTGGATTGAACGCCCCTTGGGCGTGTAGTAGCGCGCTGTTGTGAGCTTGATCGCCGCCGGGCTATCGCCATCGACGCGCAACGGAATGATCGTTTGAACCGATCCTTTTCCAAACGTCTGCGTCCCGAGTACGACTGCACGCTTATGGTCCTGTAAAGCGCCTGCGACGATTTCCGACGCTGAGGCCGAGGCACCATTGACTAGTACGATTAATGGAACTGTCTTCACTTGTGGCGGCAGCTTCGACAGAATGTCTTCGCCACGACCGCGGAGATAGTCTTCGGGAGCGGCGACAAATTTGCGGCGCGCATCATCGGTGCGGCCGTCGGTCGATACGACAAGCGCCTTGGCCGGTAAAAACGCCGCCGACACGCCCACGGCGGAATGCAGCAGGCCGCCTGGATCATTGCGGATATCCAAAACGAGGCCTTTAAGGGGACCTTGCTTGTACAGATCGTTGACATGCTTCACGAGGTCGTCAACGGTCTTTTCCTTGAACTGGGAAACGCGGATGAAGCCGTAGCCCGGCTCGATCATCTTTGATTTCACTGACTGGACGCGAATCACGTCGCGCACAAGCTTGAATTCGAGCGGTTTGTCCTCGCCTTTGCGCGCAACGATCAGCGTGATCGGCGTTCGCGGCTTGCCACGCATCAGCTTGACCGCTTCGGGCAACGTCAGGCCACGGGTCACCTTGTCGTCGATCTTGATGATCAGATCGCCAGCTTTGATACCCGCACGTGCCGCGGGCGTATCGTCGATCGGCGCAATCACTTTGATGATGCCTTCCTCGGCACCGACTTCGATACCCAAGCCGCCAAACTCGCCTTGGATATCGCTCTGCATATCCTTGAAAGCGTCGGCGTCCAGATAAGCCGAGTGCGGATCCAGCCCGGCAAGCATGCCCGAGATGGCCTCGTGCATCAGTTTCTTGTCGTCTACCGGCTCGACGTAGTTGGCCTTTACGGCACCGAAAACGTCGGTAAAGGAGCGGATTTCCTCTAGCGGAATCGGGCCGCGAGTGTCACGAAAGGCGTAGGCGGAGATGCCGACGCTGACCAGTACACCGGCAACTGCGCCGACTCCGATGAGTGCGAAACTACGAGCCCTGCCAGCCATGCCACCCCCAAATTCGACGTTTGTCGCTTAGTTCTTCAACTAGACACTAGCGCGCTGCAAACTGCCTGAGCGAAGCAAAATGGCCGCTCTTGCAAACCCAGTTCAAAGTATAGGCTCGCACAACCGATTGCAACCGTCGTGCCGATCGCCTGACCGTGTGTCGGACAACAGTCCATCCGCATACGTTCCGCGTTGCTAGAAGGTGTTGCATATGTTTACCCTTTAGCTGCCTTGCCCTGTGCCGCGACCGCCTGAACCGCGCGTTCGATTTCGGCGGCATCGCCAAGGTAATAGTGCCGGATTGGGTGAAGTTCGGAATCGAGCTCATAGACTAGCGGACGAGCGGTTGGAACGTTCAGCCCGACGATTTCATCGTCGCTTAGGCGATCCAGATGCTTGATCAGCGCTCGCAGCGAATTGCCGTGTGCGGTGACTAGAACACGTCGGTCCCGCAGCATCGCTGGAACGATCGAATCGTTCCAGAAAGGGATCACCCGGGCCACAGTGTCCTTCAGGCTTTCGGTAAGCGGCATCTCCTCCGGAAGCACGTGCTTGTAGCGCGGATCATCGCGTATGCGCCGCGGGTCCGAAGGCGGCAACGGGTCGGGCGCGACCGCGTACGCCCGGCGCCACTTCAGCACTTGCGCTTCGCCGAACTTCGCGGCCGTTTCGGCCTTATCGAGTCCCTGCAGCGCTCCGTAATGGCGTTCGTTCAGGCGCCAGCTGTGCACGACCGGAAGCCACATCAGATCGAGGACGTCCAGCACCTTCCATAGTGTGCGAATCGCTCGTCTGAGCACAGACGTGTAGGCAATGTCAAACGTAAACCCTTCCTGCCGCAGCAGCTCACCCGCTGCTTGGGCCTCGCGCCGACCGTTTTCAGTCAGGTCGACATCCGTCCAGCCGGTAAAACGATTTTCGAGATTCCATTGGCTTTCGCCATGACGCAGTAGTACCAGTTTGTGCATCGGATCGCGCATCGGATCATGTATCGGCCTATTCTATAATTCGCGCCCTTCGTCGCCGCCGCGTTCCCTTTCCGTGCAGTTCCTGGTTGAAAACATTTTTCTGATTTCGATCGCTTTTTTTAGCGGCGCGATGTTGCTGTGGCCGATGGTTCGAAGTCGAGTCGCTGGACCTGCGCTGACGACGCTGCAGGTAACCCAGCTGATCAATGG
>DATEOP010000409.1:0-15197 GCA_035274065.1 Burkholderiaceae bacterium | reverse complement strand
TTGCACAAGGTGATGTACACGCGAGTGATCGATCGTCCGGTCAAGAATCCGGCCGCCGCGGATCATGTACAGCCGCGAGTCACCGACATGCGCCCAGATGGCAACGCCCTGCTGAATGATGCAGGCGACCAGCGTCGTGCGCGGAGCCTCGGGCAAGCTGTGCTCGGCGCGATAGCGGTGCAGCTCCCGATGTGCCGCCAGCACCGAGTCCTCTAAGAACCTCACAGGATCGGCCAGCAGCGGCTTTGCATCCCTCTGATAGATCGATGCCAGCGTTTGCAAAGTCAGCTGTGATGCCACCTCGCCCCGTGCATGGCCTCCCATGCCATCTGCCACCAGCATCAACAGCGAATCGCGCGTGTACAGATAGCCCATGCGGTCTTGATTGATCCGCCGGCCGCCTTTCTTGCTTTCCTGGTAGACGGAAAAACGCATGGGTGTTCGGTCTAAAAACCAGTCACCGTCGAGGTGAGTTCAACGAGGCCAAGTTTCTCGCTTTTTTCCGGAGTTGGCCTCAAAAAATGTCCGGCTTTGCCGGTGATTTTTTGGAAACTAATCGCACAAAGTAGGTTTCTACTTTTGTGCGCCTCCTTAGAACCAAGTGATGTTGTGATCTTTCATAAAGCGGGAAAACCGTTCCTGCAGGTTGCGCCAGCGGGCGCCAGTGCGTTCCACCATCGAGAACTCAGGTCGCTCTGGAACGTTTTGCAGCAGCTCCTTTTGCACCGCAAATACGGTTTGCGGCCGCTCCAACGAATTAAGCCGTAAACAGCGTTCAACCATTGAGATCAACTGGTTCGAATACAACCCGCGGAAGGATCGGAGCGCGGTCGGCATTTTGTCTTCTTTCAATCGGTGGTCGGATTCCTGCGGCGGCATACCGGACATGCAGGCGTAAACGCACGAGCCGATTGAGTAGACGTCGGTCCACGGCCCCAGCTCTGCGTCGCGCTTGTAAAGCTCGGGCGCAGCAAAGCCCGGCGTGTACATCGGGTAGGTTTTGCTGATATCTCGCTGCAGTGTTTGCCGCGCCGCGCCGAAGTCCAGCAAGATCGGCGTGCCGTCCATCCGCAGATAAATGTTGGCGGGCTTGACATCCAGATGCAGCAAGCGGTTCGAATGGACTTCACGCAGCCCATTCATCACCTGAGCAAAAACGCGTCGGATAAACCGCTCCGATAAAACATCTTTTTGATCTTTGTTTCTGTTGCGCAACACGTGTTCCTGCAACGAGCGGCCCGATTCGTAGTGCATCACCATGTACACCGTTTCATTGGCGCGAAAGAAATTGATCACGCGCACGATGTTCGGGTGATAAATGGACGCCAACGCGCGCCCTTCCTCGAAGAAGCACTTCAAACCGATGCGGTAGGTGTTCAGGTTCTCGGGTGCGATATAGGGTGACAGTTCTCCCGGCTTGCGCTGAGCGAGTGCAGCGGGCATGTATTCCTTTATGGCGACCGAGTTACCTTGCTCATCGGTTGCCAGGTAGACGATCGAGAATCCGCCCGAAGATATCTTCTTTACAATGCGATACCCGCCGACCTCGAGGCTTTCGGGCAAGGATGAGTTGGTTTGCGCGGGCATGGTGTGTGTTGGGGGCCGCGGCGATTCTAGCCAATACGACTCAGTGGGCCGTAACAACAATAAGGTGCGTTTTCGCCTGTTTTCGTCTTAAATCTTCGCGTGCTTGTCGATAGCCCCTGATACTTTGCTTGTGATGACATATCGCTTCCCGGTGTTGTTGGCTGCTTCGTGTTGACTTCAACGATGAAGCCTGTCGCAAGCATGACTGGCTTCGCAAGTGCTGCGCGCCCGACCGCGCTAGGCCGTTTGACGCTCGAACTGCGCTCGGTCAATTCGCGCTTCCTGGATCTGTCGCTCAAAATGCCCGATGACTTGCGTAGTACCGAAGCGGCGGTGCGCGAAACGATCACCGCAAAGATCGCACGAGGAAAGGTGGAGTGCCGGCTCTCGGTTGCCCGTGGCCCCGGCGAAAACGAACCTCAGCTCAATCCCGCGGCCTTGCAGCAGCTAGCAGCCCTGGCTTCGCAGGTCGCTCGAAACCTGCCTGATGCCGCGCCAATCGGCACAGCCGACGTCCTTAACTGGCCAGGTGTGGTCGAAACACCGGGCGCCGGACCCGACATTCTGCGCACGCAAGTGCTGGCGGCATTGGCCGAGGCCCTGGACGCGCTTTCGGAGTCGAGGCGCCGCGAAGGCGCAGCGCTGGCAGCGGCGATGCTTGCGCAGTGCGATCAAATCGATCTGGTTGCGACACAGTTGAGCGTGCGCGCGCCCGATTTGCGCGCATCCATCGAACGCAAGTTGGGCGAGCGGCTTGAAAAAGCACTGGGGCCCGCACTCTCGGCGGGCTCGACGCTGACACGAGAGGAGGTCACGGAGCGTATTCGCCAGGAAGTCACGCTGTACGCGCTGAAGATGGATGTGGACGAGGAAATCAAGCGCCTGACAACGCACGTGTCGGAAGTGCGGCGCGTGCTTGCCGCGGGGGGCGCGGTCGGTCGCCGGCTTGACTTTCTGATGCAGGAACTCAATCGCGAAGCGAACACACTGGGCTCGAAAGCTGCAGCGATCGAAATGACCAACGCGTCGGTCGAGCTGAAGATTCTGATCGAACAGATGCGCGAGCAGATCCAGAACCTCGAGTGATGCAGACCGCGATCGACGGCCGCTCCGCAGGCAACCTCTTCATGGTGGTCGCGCCGTCGGGCGCCGGCAAGTCAACTCTTGTCAATGCGCTGCTAGCAAAGGATAGGAACATTCAGCTGTCGGTTTCCTACACGACACGCGCGCCGCGCCCCGGCGAGCAGAGCGGGCGTGAATATCACTTCGTTTCACTCGATGCGTTCGAGCAGCGGCGCACGGCACATGAATTTATCGAAAGCGCAGAGGTTCACGGCAACTACTACGCGACCTCGCGTGTCTGGATTGAGGAGCGGGTGCGCGCAGGAATTGACGTCTTACTCGAGATCGATTGGCAGGGCGCTGGTCAGGTCAAGGGTCAGTTTGCCCACGCAATTGGCATTTTTATCCTTCCGCCGTCGATCGAAGCACTCGA
Source organism: Burkholderiaceae bacterium (assembly GCA_035274065.1). Lineage (GTDB taxonomy): Bacteria > Pseudomonadota > Gammaproteobacteria > Burkholderiales > Burkholderiaceae_F > JACCZX01. Next base: position 12,115 of record DATEOP010000409.1, on the reverse strand, counting down.
AGCCCGTTTGAAAAAACGCGGACAGGACGCGCCGGCCGTGATTGCGCGCCGACTGGCTGCCGCACGCAGCGAAATTCAGCATGCACCCGAGTTCGATTTTATCGTCATTAATGAGGATTTCGAGGTCGCACTGTCGCAGCTGGTTGCGATCGTCACCGCGGCGCGGCTGCGATACAGCACGCAGATGCTCCGACACCGGGCGTTATTTACGCAATTAGGTATCGGATAGCACCGATTCGATGGTACGGGCGTGCTGCGCTCGGCTAAAATGACGCCACATCCGACGAAGGTACCGCTATGGCCCGCATCACCGTTGAAGATTGCCTGAAAAATATTCCGAACCGCTTTCAGTTGGCGTTGGCTGCTGCCTATCGCGCGCGCCAGCTCGCTCAGGGTCACACGCCGAAGATTGAAACCCGCGATAAGCCACCCGTGGCCGCGCTGCGCGAAATTGCTCAAGGCAAGGTCGGCATCGAGATGCTGCGCAAGGTTCCAACATAGAGCGCGCCGAGTTTCATCAGCTCTGACCCCACGTGGCCAGCGCGCGGGCTGATGGAATCGCAAGATCCTCCGGTCGCATCCAACACCACAGAACCGGCACCGCCCGGTTTTGCGCGCCGCGCTGCGCAAGCCTTTAAAAAGGCGGTCTGGCGCTCGGAGCCGGACGCCGAACCAGCCAGCGCGGTAGCCACGGTCGCGACGCTGACCGATCGCGTCAAGAAATATCTGCCGTCGGCCGATGTACAAAAAATCAAAGAGGCGTTTCGGTTCTCGGACGAGGCGCACTTGGGGCAGTTCCGTCGCAGCGGCGCTCCCTACATCACACATCCGCTTGCGGTCGCAGAAATCCTGACGGAATGGCGTCTCGACAGCGCCGCTATCCAGGCCGCCCTGTTACACGATGTCATCGAAGACTGCGGCATCGATCAACCTCAATTGATCGAGCGCTTTGGGTCGATCGTCGCCGATCTTGTCGATGGTGTGTCGAAGCTGGATCGCCTGCAGTTTTCATCTACCGAGCAGGCGCAGGCCGAGAACTTCAGGAAGATGCTGCTGGCGATGGCGCGCGATGTGCGCGTGATGCTGATCAAACTCGCTGATCGTTTGCACAACATGCGCACCCTCGAGGCAGTCGACACCGAGCGACGCCGACGCATCGCGCGGGAAACCCTGGAGATCTACGCACCGATTGCGCATCGGCTCGGGCTCAACACACTGTTTCGAGAACTTGAAGAGTTGAGCTTCGAGCATCTTTATCCACTTCGCTACCAGGTGCTCAACAAAGCAGTGCTGGCGGCGCGCGGCAACCGACGGGAAGTACTCGGAAAGATGATGGTCGCGGTGCGCAAGTCGCTTACGGACGCAAAGCTGAAGGCAGAGGTGCAAGGTCGCGAGAAAACCGTGTACGGCATCTACCGAAAGATGGCTGATAAGCGCCTGACGTTTTCGCAGGTGCTCGACATCTACGGGTTTCGGGTGGTTGTCGATACGCCGGCCCAGTGTTATCTCGCGCTTGGAACGCTTCACAGCCTCTACAAACCGGTGCCGGGCAAGTTCAAGGACTACATTGCGATCCCGAAAGTCAACGGCTATCAATCGCTACATACCACGCTGATCGGGCCTTATGGAACGCCGGTCGAGTTTCAAATCCGCACCAAGGATATGCATCACGTCGCGGAAACCGGCGTTGCCGCGCACTGGCTCTACAAGGACGATGACTCGGATCTGTCGGAGCTGCAGTCGCGCACGCATCAATGGTTGCAGTCACTGCTCGAAATACAGCGACAGACCGGCGACTCCAGCGAATTTCTGGAACACATCAAGGTCGATCTGTTTCCCGACAAGGTCTACATCTTCACGCCGAAGGGTCGCATCGTTGCGCTGCCGCGAGATGCAACGCCGGTTGATTTCGCGTACAGCATTCATACCGACGTGGGCAACAAGACGGTCGCGGCGCGTATCAACAACGAGATTCAGCCGCTGCGTACGCAGTTAAAGAACGGCGACATGGTGGAAATCATCACCGGGCCGGAAGCGAAACCCAACCCTGCCTGGGTCTCGTTCGTCCGAACCGGCAAAGCGCGATCGGAGATTCGACACTTTTTGCGCACGATGAAGTTTGACGAATCGGTCCAGCTCGGGGAACGGCTGCTCGCGCAAGCGGCGCAGCAGTTCAGCTTGGCGCTCGCGGATGTGACCGACGAGCAGTGGAACAAGGTCGTCAAACAATCCGACAGCAAATCGCGCCAGGAGCTTTTAGCAGACATAGGTCTGGGGCGACGGCTACCAGCAGTCGTTGCGCGGCAACTTGCGCTCGACTCCGCCGAAGGTCAAGACTCGCACAGCCAAGGCCCGGTAGCGCAAGCAAGTCATGTCCCGGTTGTGGTACGTGGCACCGAAGGCATGGCTGTGCAGATGGCAACTTGCTGCCACCCGATTCCGGACGATCCGATCGTCGGTCACATCCGCAAAGGTCAGGGATTGGCCGTGCATCAGGCGGAGTGTCTGCACGCGCAGCGTGCGCGACGTGCAGATCCGGACCGCTGGATCGAGCTGCAGTGGGCCAAAGATCCGGCCAGCAACTTCACCGTGGGCGTCGACGTCAGCGCATTAAACGAGCGCGGCGTTCTCGGCCGCATCGCGGTTGCTATCGCGGAGGCCGAATCGAACATCCTGAACGTGCATCTGGAAGACGAAGACGCGAAGCTTGCACTGATTCACTTCAAGATTCAGGTCCACGATCGCGTGCATCTAGCACGTGTCATACGGGCTTTACGTCGTGTCAAAAACGTACAGCAGATTGTGCGACCCCGCGGCGGCGCTTCGATGGCACCACGATCACACGTTCACGATCTGGCGTAACTCACATCCAGAATTTCGAGCGTCTCGGTCCCCGCGGGCGTACGCAGCGTCACCGTATCCCCGGGATATGCTTTTAAAAGGGCGCCTGCAATCGGTGAGATCCAGCTGACATAACCTTGCGCAGGATTGACTTCGTCGACTCCGACGATCGTCACGCTGTTCTCAGTTCCATTCTCGCTCACATAGCGCACAGTCGCGCCGAAAAAGATCTGGTCAGTAGGCTCGCGTGCAGTGGAATCGACCACCTCCGCTACGTCGAGTCGCTTCGTCAGGAATCGAATGCGGCGATCGATCTCGCGCAAGCGTTTCTTACCGTAGATGTAGTCGCCGTTTTCCGACCGATCGCCGTTCGACGCTGCCCATGAAACCGTGCGGACAACCTCAGGCCGCTCGGCATTCAGCAAGTGGACCAACTCGTGCTTCAGTCGGTTATAGCCATCGGGGGTAATGTAATTACGGATACCCGCAATCTGCGGCACCTCGAGCTCTTCGTCGTCTTCATCGTCGGCTTCCTTGACGAACGCCTTGCTCATGCCTGAATCTCAAACTACCCTACAGCGGGTACCACAGCGAACGCTGCTACTTGCGATCACCCTTGTTGGTTTCTATGTCCTCGGGCCGATCGAGCAGCGGATCTTCGTCTTTCGCGCGTTGCCGCCCCGCCTGCTCCGCGTGCTCCATTTGCTGTTCTTCGCGTGCGTCTTCGGGCGCTGCATCGCGGGCTGCTTCGGCGACGTCTTCTTCTTTTATAAACTCGCGTGTCGCCTCGTTGTATCGGCGCGCAGCCTTGTAATCACCTTCGCCCTGCACTTCGCTGCCCGTCTTTGGTTGTTTGTCAGCCATCATGGGTTCTCCGAAATTAAGGCGACGCGGCTCGCAGAGCCGCGTCGCTCAAACAAGATGTCTGCTTAACGCTATTTCTTGGCCGGCGGCGTCGTGTTGTTAGGCGCCGGTGTGGCAGCCGGAGAAGTGCCTGGCGGTTGCGTGCCCGGCACCATGCCAGGCGCAGCACTCGCACTTGCGGTCAAGTTGTTGTCGACCCGTTGCACACCCTGTACGCCCTTTGCGACTTCGACGGCGCGCGATACTTGCGCTGAAGAGTCGACGGTACCCGTGAGCTTCACCACGCCTGCGCTCGAATCGACGTTTATCTGCGTGCCCTTTACTAACTCATCGGCCAACAGTGCGGCCTTCACCTTTGCGGTTAGAGCGGCATTGTCGACGACATTGGCAGCAGTATTGGTCGCCTGCTTGGCTTCAGTACGCGCCTCCTGGCGCTCTGATCGATTGCAGGCGCCGAGTGCGAGCGCTGCGGAAGCGGCGACCACTACCGCTAGTATGGTTTGACGTGCAGCTGTCTGCATGTTGTGGCTCCTCTTGAATAAGTTAATTTTGAGCCCTTGCTTGCATGTCTTTGGGCCCCGTACCTAGCACTAATTCCAGCTTGACGTACCCAGGCGCAAGTATTTTGGCAAGTGGCGTGCCCATGCCGACGCCGGACGCCGCCGAAGACACGCCTTAGGCGGCGCGACGCTCTTTCGCCGGCGAGGGTGGAGCACCTTCGGCCCCATATTCCTTAAGCCGGTTATAAAGTGTCTTCAGGCTAACGCCGAGCGCGGCCGCGGTGCGCTCCTTATGACCTTCGAAATGCTCCAGCGTCGCGAAGATCAGTGAGCGCTCCGCCTCCGCCAACGTAGTTCCCACGCGAACCGACAGGATAGTCGGCTCGCCAGCTTCGGTTGTACGGGACGGTTGAAGTTCAAGCCATTCATCGCTAATGGTCCCGCCAGTTGCCATCACGTAAGCGCGCTGCACGACATTGCGCAACTCACGTACGTTACCAGGCCAGTCATATTCGTTGAGCCGCTCGTATGCCCCCTTGCTGAAGCGCTTGTCCTTACCTTCCTCCTTGCAGATCTCTGCCAGGAAGTGATCAGCAAGCAACGCGATGTCTTCACGCCGTTCGCGAAGTGGTGGCAGACGAATCGGAAACACGTTCAAGCGGTACAGCAGGTCTTCGCGTAGTTTGCCGTCTGCCACTGCGCGCTCAGGCACTCGGTTGGTCGCACCTAACACGCGGACGTCGGCGCGTTGCGTTTCCGTCGATCCGACGCGATTAAATGTTCCAGTTTCCAGAACTCTTAAAAGCTTGACCTGCAGGTCCGCCGGCATTTCAGTCACTTCATCCAGAAACAGCGTTCCGCCGTGAGCGCGTTCGAAGAAGCCAAGATGCTGCCGATTAGCTCCCGTGAAGCTTCCCTTCTCATGACCGAAGATTTCGCTCTCCATTAGATGCGGAGAGATTGCACCGCAGTTGATCGCGAGAAACGGACGGCTACGGCGCCGGCTGAGTGAGTGGATCGTCTGTGCGACCAATTCTTTACCCGTCCCGCTCTCGCCCTGTATCAATACGGTGACGGCAGTGGCTGCCACGCGGGACACTTGCTCGTAGACCCGCTTCATCGAGGGCGAGTCGCCCCACATTTCGCCGAAACGCCCGCTGCGATCGAGCTCAGTGCGCAATCCAGAAATTTCTGCCTGTAGCTCACCAGGCCGCATCACGCGCTCAAGAATTCCCTGCACTTGGCCTGGGCTTACCGGCTTGATCAAATAATCCGCGGCGCCCAGCCGCAACGCCTCGATCGACGTCTCAAGACTCGCATGGCCGGTGATCAATACCACTTCGGTATCGGCTAGGGCGGCCTTGTCGTTGAACAATTCGATGCCCTTACCATCGGGCAGCACAAGATCCAAAAAGACGACATCCGGCATGTTCGTCGCCAACTCGCGGCGAGCGTCCCGCATGGTTCGCGCAGTTGCCGCCGTGAAACCCTGGCTCGCGACCAGCTCTGCCAACATCTCTGCCGTATCGGCGTCGTCATCGACGATTAATGCGTGCCCCATCGACCTTCTTCCCCTGTGCAGACCGCAACGATACCCGACTTGAGACCGTGGGCGCCAAGCGCGCGCACTGCCGCAATAGACAAAGGTAATAGCGGTCCGACCCAGACCGGGGAAGACCGAAGGGTAGACGCGGCTGCAGCGCGCCGCTGGTCAGCCGCTACACGACGTGGCGCCCGGCCTCTACCACTGTAAGAAAGAAGTTATGAGTGCCAAATGCGTGTGCCAAGTCAGCCGCGTAAGCGGCAGCAGCAGGCAAAGAACTCAGCACTGCACCTGCGATGACTTTGCCTTGATATCCAACAACCCAGCATCCCTTACCCAGTTGCGCCAGCAGGAACTCGTGGCGGCTCGATTTTTTAGCTGGCAATTTCTCAGCGCGCGTTTTATTCGAATTCTTCATCCTCACTCCCTGTTCCTTATTAGATTGGCGCGATGTGTAAAGCAACGTATGTGCCAACTAAGCGCGTGCTGGCGAGAATCGCGCGGAGAAAACGCAAAAGAAGCCCATAGGCATAAGCTTTGCTTGTCCGAGGTGTTGCGGTTCGCGTGCTGGTCTCGCGCTCCGTTATTAAGATTTTTAACCGGCACACTTACCAACCAACTCGAGGTAACTAAATGATTAACTTCATCGTGTGGCTGATCGTGGGCGGCGTCGTGGGCTGGCTGGCCAGCCTCATTATGCGGACGGACGCGCAACAAGGAATTTTTCTAAATATTATTGTGGGCATCGTCGGTGCCGCGCTCGGTGGATGGCTGATCTCACCGTTGTTGGGCGTGCCTTCAATTAATCAGGACGCCTTTAGTTTTGGGGCGCTCGTCGTCTCGCTGATCGGCGCCGTTATTTTGCTGGCGATTGTTAACCTGTTCCGACGCGGCTCGGTTCGCTAGCGAAACCTGTTTAGAGGCTGGCCCATCTCGGGCCGGCCGTGAGTTGGCGTCAGCACGTGGCCCCGTTCAGAGTTGAACATATTCAGAAAAAATTCACAGAGGAAGCACAAATGGAAACGACTACCCCGAATACCGGCAGTAACTTCGGCACGATGGGAACAACCGGCAAAGCAAATCAAGCAGCAGATCGGGCGCATAGTACGGTGGACCGCGTGGCACAGGGTGCGCATGAAACCGTGGATCGGCTGGCCGCGAAAGCCGCCCCACTGCTCGATCGCGCGAAATCCACAGCTACCGATGCGCAGGACACGCTGTATGCAAAGTATGACGACTTCATGGCGATGGAAGAAGAGTGGGCAGAGTCGGCACGCGATCAAATTCGCGCCCGTCCACTGGCCATCGTCGGCATCGCTTTGCTTGCCGGACTGCTGATCGGCCGCTTGACCAGCTAGCGTCACATTCCAGGCTGAAACTCCGTGGACATTGCGCGAGACGCGGTCAAGCACGGCGGCGCAGCACCCGCCGCCGCCCCTGAGCGGGTGAATAGTTCGCGGCCGGACAGCGGATTGCGTAGCGAAACAGCGTCGAGGCCTTCGACGTCGTTCGAGGCTCAACAGCCATCGCGTACGACCGCGCGACCTGAACCACCTCCGACCCGTCCGAGCCTTTCGCGATTTATTAGCGAACTGCGCGCAGCGTTTAGCGCGCGCGTTCATCTGTTCGAACTCGAGGCTAAGCGCGCCGCGTGGTCGGCCGCTTATATGCTTGCGTTCGCAACGGCTGCTGCGCTGCTCGGCGTGACCGCTTGGCTGATTCTGATTGGTGCGCTGATCTACGGCGCGGTGTCGGCGGGTGTGCCGTGGATCGTAGCGGCGATCGCGGCAATTGCACTTCACGCAGTCGGCGCCTTCCTGCTTGTCCGCGCAATTCGTTCGATGGTTGAAAATCTCACGTTTGCGGCCACACGCCGCACGCTCGAAAAAGCCGATTCGGCAGAGGCGTCCGATGGCCGTCGCGCTTGACGCATTAAGAACGGATATCGAGGCGGCCGAGAAAGCCGTACGTGTCGCCGATCAGCGAGTGACCAACACCGGTCGTGCACTCCGTGCGCACTGGCGTTCCAAGGGTCCGACCATCATGGGCGCCGCCGGGGGTCTTTTGTTATTGCGACAGGTGCTTAGAGCACGGCGCAAAGTTCCGAGAGACCGCGTGCGCGGTCAGGGGGTCGGCGCTTGGTTCCGTGCCTATGGACCGTACGTGTCCGCGCTGGGTCCACAGGCGGTAACGGCAGCGAGCGCGCTCGTCGCCGCCTTTATGGCGAAGAACGCGAAGAAAGCGCTGGCAAGCGCGGCGCACGTCGACCTCGACCGTTTCGTGGGAAGCTGGTTCGAAATTGCCCGCTTCCCAGATAAGCAGGACAAGAATTGTGTATCTGACGCACGCGTGACTTACGCGCGAACGGATGTTGGCCTTCGGCTGCTGAGTTTATGCCGCCGCGAAAATGGCTCCATCCGGCGCTCGACTGGCCGGGCCAAGCTGGTCGACGACGCGACGCAGGCGCGGTTCAAGATTTCATATAGTCACTCGGCACTCGATGTGCTGCCCTTCGTCTGGTCCGACTACACGATCATTGACGTGGCCGACGACTACAGTACTGCCATCGTCGGCGCCGCCGACCGTAAGCACCTTTGGCTGTTATCGCGACAGCCAACCGTAGCCGACGCTGCGCATCAGGATTTTATGAACAAGGCACGCGCGCAGGGCTTCGACACCAGTGCGCTCGTCTATACGCCGCACACTTCAGCATCGCCTGAGATCTGAAACCAATTCTTTGAAGGAGGCTGTAAATGTCACTACTTGTCCGCGCCGCGCTTTTGGGAGGTCTCGCTTACGTCGTCTCTCGCGCCGTTCGCACGAACCAGCAATCGCTCCAATTTCCCCGGTCACAACCTCAGCATCGTCTTTCACGTGACATCGATGAAGACGAATCACGGATGCCATCCCCGCAACAAGAAGCCTCAACAAGCAGCGTCTAACAAATGGGGACCGAGGTCCCCATTTCTTTGTTCGACGCTACTGGCCTTTGCTACGTGCGCCGCCCATCGTGTCGCGATCGGAACCTGTCGGCGACTGTGTACTTTGCGGCTGATTGGCCTGTTGGTTCGTCTTCGACGAACTGTCGGTGCCGTATTGAGCATCCAACGCCCCCTTGCGCAGTCGCTCGCTTGATGTGCCCGACTGCTCATCGGTCTCGTGCATCTGCACAGATTGGTCGCCGCTCGCGCGCGCACCCTGTTGATTCGCTGTTTGGCCGCGCTGCGAGCCTTTCGGTGCACTGTCATTACCGCCGTGCGAAGACCCCCGGCTCCCGCCTTGATCGGATTGACGTGCTTCAGGTTGCCCCTGTGACTGCTGCGTTCTGCCGGATTGAGCTTGGGCGTTACGACCGCCCTGTTGATCCGGGTCCCGCGAAAGACCCGGACGCTGCTCGTCGTTCTGAGGTTGCTGCTGCTTTTGCTTCGTCATTTTTGCTCCCTTGTGCATGGACGTGCGCTCCAGGAATACCGCGCGCTTATAACCGCCCATCTTCTCGCCGCAAGCGACGTGCCCGTTACGGCTCGAATCCCTATGAGTGGAAATGACGGCGGCGTTTCAGCGGCAGGGACCACTACTGCGGCTAGTGCGGACGAACGATGCGGCACTCTCTGGCTGCAGCAACTCGACGCGGAGGGCCGTACCGATTTAATGACAGCGCTGCTGAGCCGGTTTAACCACGATCTGCGCACGCCACTCAATACGATTTTGGGCTGGACGCATTTGCTGCAAAAAGGCGGGCTCGATCCGGCGCGTGAGAAGCATGTGGCCGAGGTCATAGCGCGGAACTCGCGCGAGCAGACGCAGTTACTCGAGGATTTCGTCGACGACGGGCGGGCCGTTCTTGGCGCACTGCAGCTGCAAATAGCCCTTTTAAAAATGGACGAAGCGGTAGCAGAGGCGATCAGCCGACTTGCGAGCCTGCTTTCATTGCACAGCGTATCGCTGAAACAAAAGCTGGATGCCACAGATGTCAGCGTGGAAGGTGACGCCCGGCGGTTGGCGCGGCTGACTTTCCGGTTGCTGGTGAGCGTGACTCGCCGCGCACGTGAGACGACAAGCATTGAGGTCGAAACTGACGTTAACCGCGGGATGTATGTACTCGCGATTTCGGGAATAGCGCAAGAGCCGGACTGGTCGGCGGCGGCGTTACTCGACTTGCGGATCAGCTCGCTGGTCGCCGCTGCGCATCGGGGTGAGCTGCAGGTCGACGCGGATGCATCACGACCTTGCATCACGTTGGCATTGCCAGTTCGGTGACCTGCTTTCCACGGGCGCTTTGCCTACGCTGCATATCGATGCAATCGCGCAAGTTGAAGCGATTCCGAGAGCCTCGCCTTATGCTTACGCAAACCGTGTGCAATGAGCGACGCTAAACCCCCCTTCCGTATCGAACACGACACGTTCGGCAACATCGAAGTGGCCAGCGACAAGCTATGGGGCGCGCAGACTCAACGCGCGCTGCACCACTTTGCGATTTCCAACGAGCGCATGCCAGCAGAGTTAATTTGGGCACTGGCACTGGTCAAGCGTTCAGCCGCGCTGGTCAATTCGGAGCTAGGCGTCATTGAACCGGCTCATGCCGCAGCGATTGCAGCCGCAGCGGGTGAGGTGCTGGCCGGCGAGCACGATGATCAGTTTCCACTGTCGCTGTGGCAAAGCGGCTCGGGCACGCAAACAAACATGAACCTGAACGAAGTGCTCGCGAATCGCGCCTCAGAGCTTCTTGGCTATCAGCGTGGTGTCGATCGAGCCGTGCATCCAAATGATGAAGTCAATCGGGGTCAGTCGACGAATGATGTTTTTCCTACCGCGATTAACGTCGCAGTCGCAAAGGCGCTTAGCGAAGGACTGCTGCCTGCCCTCGATACGCTGCGTACGTCGCTGTCGCAAAAAGCCAACGAGTTCGATCGCATTGTCAAGATCGGCCGCACGCATCTGCAAGATGCGACGCCGCTCACTCTTGGGCAGGAGTTTTCGGGCTACGCCGCGCAGATCGAGTTTGCGCAAGGTGTTGTCCAACAGGGGATGGAAAGTTTGCTGGCACTCGCCATTGGAGGCACCGCCGTTGGAACCGGAATTGCCACGCACGCCGACTTTGGGCGACTCGTAGCTGCGCACATCGCGGCAGCAACCGGATTGCCGTTCTTTTCTGCTGCGAATAAATTTGCCGCGTTGGCCGCAAGCGATGCGGTGGTATTCACGCACGGTGCTCTAAAAACGCTCGCCGCAGCTTTGCTGAAAATCGCAAACGATATTCGCCTGCTAGCAAGCGGCCCGCGCTCAGGCATTGGAGAAATCGCGCTGCCTGAAAACGAACCGGGCAGCTCGATCATGCCCGGAAAAGTGAATCCCACGCAGAGCGAGGCACTGATCATGGTTTGCATGCAGGTCTTCGGTCACGATGTGGCGATCAACGTCGCAGGAGCAGCGGGCAACTTTGAATTGAACGTGTGCCGTCCTTTGCTGGCACATGACGCCCTGTCGAGTATTCGGATGCTCACTGACTCGGTTATTAGCTTCGACCGCTACTGCGTCACAGGCATTGTCGCGCGCCCGGATCGGATTGCAGAGTTGCTTGATCGATCGTTAATGCTGGTTACGGCGCTCGCACCGCACATTGGGTACGACAAGGCAGCGAAAATCGCTCAGCAAGCACATCGTCACGGCACGACGTTGCGCGAAGCCGCGATCGAGCTCGGACACGTTACCGCCGAAGACTTCGACAAATGGGTACAGCCGGCCTCGATGACCGGCAATGCCCAGTAGGAACGATTTTTTGTCGGTTATCTTGCTGCCGCTGCCGTAGGCGGCGCCGGTTCCAGCGCCGGTATGTCGTTTCTGCCCTCCTCTCACTGCACCCCAAACACAATGCAGCAAGAGCACCGACGACGTTAGCGCTATCCGCTACATTTTTGATCCTTGAACCATTGTGTCTCCTACTACAGCAAGGAGATCCAAATTCGTCATGCGTGCCGTGGCCAAAGAGACCGTCACTCGAGGCTAAGCTGTGGTTTTGTAGCTATCCCGCAGTGCCTTAATCTGATCATGGTTGCGCCGCGCGCCCTCGTATTGACGACGAACGATTTGTTCGACGTCGGGAGGCAGGTCTTCTTCAAGCGCTTTGCGGTAACGGTTGATGGCGATATCTTCCCCACGCTCACACTCATTGAGCATCGCCTGATCGTCGTTAAGCGCAACCGCACCGCGAGCGGCAACCCAGCCGCGGTGCATCGCACCTGAAACGGAACCGCTTGTGTCCGGCTTGCCGCCGAAGCGCGTGACCAGCGACTGCAACTCGTCAGCTGCCGATCGACAGTCGTTCGCGCGCTGCGCAAAAACAGTTTTCAGATTGGCCGATTTGGCG
>DATEOP010000408.1:0-2736 GCA_035274065.1 Burkholderiaceae bacterium | reverse complement strand
TGCGGGTCCTGATGGAAGCCAATTTCGGCGTCGGTGTCGCGTTGTTGACGCTCGCGGTGCCGCTTGCCGCAAGTTCGCAATGGACTGCAGCGGCGTGGGCACTCGAAGGTCTGGCGCTGCTTTGGGTCGGATCACGACAGCGGCGAGTATTGCCTACGCTCGCGGGGCTTGCGCTGCACGTGGCCGGTGCTTTCGCACTGGTGCACGCGCTTGACACAGGCGCGATCAGCGCTCTGCCGCAACTCTCGGGCGTTACGCTCAATCTTGCTGTGTTCGCTGCGGCCGCCTTTGCGAGCGCTTTTACGCTGGCACGCGGGGCCCCGGCGCCTGCCATGTGGGGGCGCATAGGGACGTTGATTGCGCGTGCTCTTCCTTGGGCGATGCAACTCGTTGCATGGGCGTGGGTCGTGCTGCTCGTGTGGCAGCCGTTGCCATATCCGTGGTACGTCGTTGCATGGTGTGCGCTGGCGCTTGGACTCATGGTCGTCAGTCGGCGACACGGCGGCGAAACCGTGTTGCCAGAATGGATCGCCGGCGTTGCGATCATTGTGCTGGCATGGCTTGCTACCGAGGCGCGCGCCGGAGCACTGATCGGCATTGCCGCGCAGTTCAGCGTCACCACGCTGCTGAGGCTTGCAGTGACCGTGACGGCGATCAGTGCAGCGCTGCTGTCATTCTCGGGAGGAACTCGGCAGCGTACGGCGGCGGCAGCCTTGCTCGCGCTCGGCGTGTTCGTGTGGTTGCTTGCGCTGTTTGCAGAAACGTGGGCGCGCATCGACAGCCAGTGGGCGGCGGCACAAATTGCACTTGCGATCGTTGCTATGACAGCGGCAGTGCTCATATGGCTTGCGCACAAACTCAAGTGGGCTTGGCCCCTGCAGTTGTCGTGGGTTCATTTCGTCGCGCATATCGTGCTTGGCACCGCGGCGATCTCAATCGCAATTGACGCGGCGCAAATGCCGAGCCGTTACTACGGCTGGATCGTGTGGCCGCTGGCCTGGGCATTTTTCTATGTGCGGCTGGCATGGGATGAGCGTGCGGATGTACAGGTTCCTGCGTCGATGCGGTCAGTGCTGCACGTCGCAGGATTGTGGCTGTTGACTGCGGCGATCGCGGCCGAAGCGGCATTGCGCATCGACACAATCGCGGGCGATGGCTGGTTTCATGCAGTCTGGGGAGCGGTGCCTGCGATCGCGCTCTGGCTAGTCGTGCAGTATGCGACGCGCTGGCCGATGCGCGCCGCTCCGTTTGCATACGCATCCATCGGCGCCCCCGGACTGGCGATATGGGCACTGATGTGGGTCGTGTTTGCGAGCGTGTTTACGCCCGGTGATCCGGCACCGATTGGGTATTGGCCGCTGCTTAACCCGCTCGACCTGGCTTCGCTACTTGCACTGACCGCGGTGCTGCGTTGGCATCTGGCGGACCAGCGTGCCGACTGGCAAGGACCCGTGCGCTACGCAGTTGGCATTACTGCATTCATCGCGCTCAATGCGGCCGCGCTGCGCGCAGTTCACTTTCTGGCGGGCGTGCCCTGGACCGTCGAAGCGCTGACAGAATCGCTGCTGGTTCAGGCTGTGTTGTCGTTGCTGTGGACGGCAACTGCTATGGGGCTGATGGTGCTTGCCCACCGTCGAACAATGCGGGGGTGGTGGGGGGTTGGCGCGGCCCTGCTAGCGCTGGTGGTGGTCAAGCTGTTCTTTGTTGATCTGTCGGGTCAAGGCACGATCGAGCGCATCGTTTCGTTTGTTGGAGTCGGCGTGTTGATCTTGGTCATCGGCTACCTCGCGCCGGTTCCGCCTTCGTCTTCACCGCATCCGGCGAGGAGTGCGGCATGAAGCGCGGAATGCTGAAGGCGATGTTGGTTGCGTGCACTTGCGCTGCATCGTTCGCCATGGCGCAAACGCCTGCCAGCGCGGACTTTGCGATTCGCTTGCCGCTGAAGATGACCGGCGATGGTCTGCATGTCGTCGAGCTGCCGGAAGCGGTGTATCGCGCGGCGCGAGCGCGCGATCTTGCTGATCTACGTATCTTCAACGCGGCCGATCAGGCGTTGCCGATCACCTTCGTTCCATCCCCCGTACCGGTTGCACCACCACCGGTCGCGATCGATCTGCGCATGTCGCGCCTTCCAGGCGAAAGCGAAGCACGCGATTCTTTGTTGCGTAGCTTTGCGCTTCGCGTCGAGCGCGATCGAGAGCGTGCAGTGATCGAGGTCGGACCGCTGGCGCCCGCCACGGCCGCGGCGGCGAGCTCCCCGGTAGGCGGCTACCTGATCGACGCACGTCCGTTGAAGGATCTAAAGGGTCGGTTGGTGCTGACGTTCGCCTCGGCCGCAGACGATTACGCGGGCCGGATCGAAATACGCGGCAGCGACGATCTGGTTTTTTGGAGGTCCTTGACCTCGGGTCCTCTCGCACGAAGTCGTCGCCTCGGCGAAATCATCGAGCGCAACCATTTCGCACTCGAGCGGCCGCCGGCGTTCCTACGCGTTGCCTGGACGTCGAAAGACGCTCCCGATATCGAGCGCGCGCAGTTTCTTGATGACGTAGCTGCAAGTGTGACGTTACCGCGCGCTCAACTGGCTGCCACGCTGTCCGAAGATCGGCGCAACTTGTATGTCGAGGTGCCGGAAGCGCTGCCGATCACTCGTCTGCTGGTGCGCGTTCCCGAACTGAATCGAGTGATAAGAGCTCAGGTCTATCGACACGATGCCGCGCCATCGCCCCGCGTATC
>DATEOP010000407.1:0-2112 GCA_035274065.1 Burkholderiaceae bacterium | reverse complement strand
ACGACATTTACCGACGTCTCGAGCTTCGCTCAGCAGCAGAGCCATGCCTCGGCGTTCATCTTGTCCGTCGACGATGAGGAGCTCGCCGAAGGGCACGCCAACGAGGAGACGATTGCGAAGCTCGCCGCGTTCGTTCGTGAGATACGGCGCCGCAATGCCGACATTCCGATTTTTCTGTATGGCGAAACGCGCACGACGCACTACATGCCGAATGACCTACTGCGTGAGCTGCATGGGTTCATTCACATGTTTGAAGACACGCCGGAGTTTGTCGCGCGCTACATCATCCGCGAAGCGCGCGTGTATCTGGAGGCCTTAGCGCCGCCGTTTTTCAGCGCGTTGACTCATTACGCGCAGGACGGGTCGTATTCGTGGCATTGCCCCGGCCATTCGGGCGGGGTCGCGTTTCTGAAGAGCCCGGTTGGTCGCATGTTCCACCAGTTCTTCGGGGAAAACATGCTGCGCGCCGACGTATGCAACTCGGTCGACGAGCTCGGACAGTTGCTCGACCACACCGGCCCGGTGGCCGCGGCAGAACGCAACGCGGCGCGCATCTTCGGTGCGGATCATCTGTTCTTCGTTACAAACGGCACGTCAACATCGAACAAGATCGTCTGGCACTACGTGGTTGCTCCCAACGACGTCGTTGTCGTCGATCGCAATTGCCACAAGTCGGTGCTGCACGCGATCACGATGACCGGTGCGATTCCGGTGTTTCTGACGCCTACGCGCAATCACTTCGGGATCATTGGTCCGATCCCGCTGAAGGAATTCAAGTGGAAGTCGATTGCGCAAAAGATCGCGCGGCACCCGCTGTTGAAGAATGGAAAAATCGAAAACGGCCGAGCCAAGCCGAGAGTATTGACGCTGACGCAAAGCACCTATGACGGCATCGTCTACAACGTCGAGACGATCAACGAGCAGCTTGACGGCAAGATCGACACGCTGCACTTCGATGAGGCATGGTTGCCGCACGCAGCATTTCACGCGTTTTACCGCGATATGCACGCGATTGGCGGACTGGAAATCGAGCGCCGTCGCAATCGCGAGTCGATGGTGTTCTCCACGCAATCGACGCACAAGATGCTGGCTGGTCTGTCACAGGCATCACAGATCCTGATCCGCAATTCTCAGAGCGAAACCCTCGACCGCTTCATGTTCAACGAAGCGTTTCTGATGCACACGTCGACTTCGCCGCAGTACGCAATCATTGCGTCGTGCGACGTCGCAGCCGCGATGATGGAGCCACCCGGCGGCACCGCGCTTGTCGAAGAATCGATCTCCGAAGCGCTCGACTTTCGTCGCGCGATGCGAAAGGTCGATGACGAATATGGGGATTCATGGTGGTTCAAGGTGTGGGGGCCTAAGAAGCTGCCCGCAGAAGGGATCGGGACGCGCGATGACTGGATTCTGAAGTCCGGCGATGACTGGCACGGCTTCGGCGACGTTGCCACGGGCTTCAATATGCTCGATCCGATCAAGGCGACGGTAATCACGCCTGGACTGAATCTCGACGGTTCGTTCGTCGATCCTGGAATTCCGGCGGCAGTGGTCACGCGCTATCTGGCTGAGCATGGAATCATCGTCGAAAAGACCGGGCTGTATTCATTCTTCATCATGTTCACCATCGGCATCACCAAAGGCCGCTGGAACACGATGGTCACCGAGCTGCAACAGTTCAAGGACGACTACGACAAGAATCAGCCGTTGTGGCGTGTGATGCCGGAGTTTCTGAAGGGATTCCCGCAGTACGAAAGGATGGGGTTGCGCCAGCTTTGCGATTCGGTGCACGAGATTTATCGCCGGAGCGACATCGCACGCCTGACGACAGAGATGTACCTGTCGGAGATGGAACCTGTGATGAAGCCTACTGACGCCTACGCGCAGATGGCGCACAGTGCAATTGATCGCGTTCCGATCGATGACCTCGAAGGCCGCGTAACGGCTGTCCTGCTGACTCCGTATCCGCCAGGTATACCGCTGCTGATCCCCGGCGAGCGGATCAATGCGACGATTGTTCGATATCTGCAGTTCGCGCGCGATCTCAACGCGAGTTATCCCGGCTTCGGGACCGATATTCACGGGCTAGCGAAGAATGAGCACGGAGCGTAC
>DATEOP010000406.1:0-5189 GCA_035274065.1 Burkholderiaceae bacterium | reverse complement strand
CGCGCCGGACGCAAGAAAATCCGCTAGCTACAATCGTTCGATGTTTACCCAGCTACGCGAAGACATCGACTGCATTTTGCAGCGTGACCCTGCTGCGCGCTCGCGCTGGGAGGTGCTGACGTGTTATCCCGGCGTGCACGCGCTCTGGATGCATCGTGTGGCGCAAGGATGCTGGAACAACGGACTGCACTGGCTTGGCCGGTTCATCTCCCATCTGAATCGTTTCTTTACCGGAATAGAAATTCATCCTGGTGCGCAGATCGGCCGTTTCGTGTTCATCGATCACGGCATGGGGATCGTTATCGGTGAAACCGCGGTGATCGGTGACGGTTCGACGATCTACCAGGGAGTGACGCTCGGTGGGACGTCGACAATAAGGGGGGCGAAGCGTCATCCGACGCTCGGTCGCAATGTGATCGTCGGTGCTGGTGCGAAAGTGCTCGGCGGATTTACCGTCGGCGATCGCGCGCGCATCGGTTCGAATGCGGTCGTCGTCAAGGAAGTTCCCGCGGGTGCGACCGCGGTCGGAAACCCGGCGCGCATCCTGCACAAGGAAACCGAAGCACAACGCGAAGAAGCCGCAAATGCGATGGGCTTCTCAGCGTACGGAATCACTCAGGAGGGCGACGATCCGCTGACCAAAGCACTGCATGGGCTCATCGACCACGCCGCCGCTCAGCAGCGCGAAATCGAACGCCTGGTCGCGGCGCTTGAACGCAGCGGCATTTCGCTCGACGAGGTGTCGGTGTCTAAAGTTGATGCCGCGCAGTTGAATCGGCTGGTCGACGAGTAGCTAGTCGAAAAAGACCAGCCGCGGCCTACCTTCGACGAAGTCGAGATAGCCGCCACGCGGCTCGGCATCATCAAGATCCCAATCGGGAAGTACCCAGCGTTCGGCTGCGCTGCCATCGCAATCGATCACGTGCGCGGCGGGACGGTGCGTGTGGCCGTGAATGATCCGGCGGACGCCTGAGCTCTCCAGTGCAGCAGCGACTGCCTCGGGTGTCACGTCCATGATGTCCATGGCTTTGTTCGACTTCGTCGTGTCGCTGAGCATCCGCGCACCTTTCGCCATTGCGATTCGCTCTTCCACCGACTTAGCGAGGAAGCCGCGCTGGTTGTCCGCATTCCTTGCCATCGCCCGAAACTGCTGATAGGCCAGATCCTGCGTGCACCACGCGTCGCCGTGCGACAGCAGCGTTGGCGTTGCAGCGACATCAACAATAATCGGATCGGCAAGCAGCGTCGCGCCGGCCGCGCGAGCGAATTCGTGACCGATCAACGGGTCGCGATTCCCGTGCATCAGAAACACGCGTTGCTTCGCCTTCGACGCGGCCGCCAACGCATCGATGACGGGCTTGGCTGCCGCTGCCGCATCGTCGCCAATCCAGAATTCGAAGAGGTCGCCCAGGATCACGAGCTCGAGATGCCGAGGTGCATCGGCCCGCATGAATTCGAAGAACCGCTGCAGCGTCGCAGGCCGCTCGGGCGCCAGATGCAGATCGGAGATAAAGACAGGGTCGATCAATGGCTCGATCGACTGCGTGACCGCCAGGGCTGGCGGCGGATCGGTCAGTTTAAAACTCAGGTTCAAATGATCTCGGCGCGCTCGAGCAATACGTTGACTTCCGGCACGTCCTGATGCGAGCCGTGGCGGCCGGTGCGCAGCACCTTGATTTTGTCGACCGTGTCCATTCCCTCGATGACCTTGCCGAACACGCAGTAGCCCCAGCCCTGTGGTGATGGCGACGTGTGGTTTAGGAATTCATTGTCGGCGACGTTGATGAAAAACTGCGATGACGCGGAGTGCGGATCGCCGGTTCGTGCCATGGCAACCGTGTACTTCGTGTTGCGCAATCCGTTGCGCGCTTCATTTTCAATCGGGTCTTCAGCAGTTTTCTGACGCATGCCGGGCTCGAAGCCGCCGCCCTGGATCATGAAGCCGTTGATCACTCGATGAAACAGCGTGCCGTCGTAGAAGCCGTTGCGCACGTAGTTTTCAAAATTGGCCGCGGTTTTTGGTGCGCGCTCGTGATCGAGTTCGATCGTAATCGGGCCGTAATTGGTATACAGACGAACCATGGGTGCTCCTGGAATTGACGCGCTACTTGACGACGCGCGCGGTCTTGATCGTGATCGGCGTTACGGGAACATTCTGGTGCGATCCGCGGTTATCGGTCGGCGCGGCTTTGATCTTGTCCACCACGTCCATACCTTCGACCACCTTCCCGAAGACGGCATAGCCGTTGCCATCGGGATTCGGGTAATCGAGCCGCGCATTGTCGACCAGGTTGATAAAGAACTGAGCGCTCGCCGAGTCGGGGTCGGCACGCCGGGCCATCGCGAGCGTGCCGCGTTCATTCTTCAGGCCGTTGCGACTCTCCAGAGGTATCGTGCCGCGCGTCGGCTTTTCCTTCATATCGGCCGTGAATCCGCCGCCCTGAATCATGAAGCCCGGAATCACGCGATGAAACACGGTGCCGTCGTAATGCCCGCTTTTCACATACGAAAGAAAGTTGTCGACGGTCTTCGGTGCGGCTTGCGGGGCAAGCTCGACGACGATCCTTCCTTCGCTGGTGTCGAACGCCACTCGCGGTGCAGGCGCTTGTGCGCCGACGGACAGGGCCACGGCGGCAAGCGCCGCCGCCAGTAACTTTGCAAGCTTCATGCAATCCTCATTCAATGTTCAGCGAGTGGGGCGCGCCTTCGAAACCAGCTCGCGCGTCAGCGCAAGCTTGTTCGAAACGGCGCGGTTATTGGGCTGCAGCGTGGATGCGCGCTGGTACGAATCGGCCGCCATCTGCAAGTAAACATCCCCCATATTCTCGTGTGCGGTCGCGTAATCGGGGCGCGCGAGAAGCGCGAGCTCGAGCGCAGCGCGCGCCTTGTCGAGCTCGCCCGCAGCGGCGTACAGCACCGCAAGATTGTTGTACGGCTCTGGAAGCTCCGGAAAATCTTCTGTTAGCTGCTGAAAAGTTGCGCGAGCGGCGTCGTTGTCGTTCATGTCGGAAAGAATCACCCCGCGCACAAAGCGCATTTGCGCATTGCGCGGGTTCTTGACCAGCTGCTCGTCCGCGAATGCCAGCGCCTGTTTGCTACGGCCGGCAGCGATCAGTTTCTTCACTTCCTCGAGCGGCGTCGCATCGTTTCGATCGATCGAAATGTCGCCGATCGCCGGCGGCGGTACCGGTTGCGCGTTCAGCGCGCCACCAAGACCGAGTGCGATAGCTAAGACCAAAAAAGGCGAAACGCTGTTCGACATTGCAAGTGGGTTGCGAAGCGATGCTCGGATGTTGACTGCTCGCTACACTGCGCGCGATTCTACAGCCGCCAATCTAGCGCGGGGTCGGAGCAACAGTGCCCTTAGAGATCTACAACACGCTGTCACGAAGCAAGCAACCGCTGCAACCGATCGTGCCGGGCCGCGTCGGCCTGTACGTCTGCGGGATGACCGTGTATGACTACTGCCATCTCGGGCATGCGCGCCTGTTTATGGCGATGGACATGGCGCAGCGCTGGATGCGCGTGCTTGGCCTCGATGTCACGTACGTTCGAAACATCACTGATGTGGAAGACAAGATCATCAGGCGCGCCGCCGAAAACGGCGAAACCGTCGGCGAGCTGACTGAGCGATTCATCCGCTACATGAACGAGGATTTTGCCGCGCTTGGGTTGGCGGTGCCCGACGAGGAGCCGCGCGCTACCGATTACGTGCCGCAGATGCTGCGGCTGATCGAGGTGCTGCGCGAGAAGGATCTCGCCTATCAGGCAGAAGACGGCGTTGACGGTGGCGACGTCAACTTTGCCGTGCGCAAGTTTCCGGGATACGGAAAACTTTCAGGCAAGTCGCTTGACGACTTGCGTGCCGGGGAGCGCGTGGCGATCGAGCGCAGCAAGCGAGACCCGCTCGACTTCGTGCTGTGGAAGCGAGCCAAGCCTGCCGAGCCGTCGTGGCCATCGCCCTGGGGTGCTGGCAGACCCGGCTGGCATATCGAGTGCTCGGCGATGGCGTGCGAAACGCTCGGTAAGACGTTCGATATTCACGGCGGCGGCCCGGATCTGATCTTTCCGCATCACGAGAATGAAATCGCGCAGAGCGAAGGCGCGCACGGAGTGCCACTCGCTAATGTCTGGATGCATTGCGGCGCACTCCGCGTTGGCGACGCGAAGATGTCGAAGTCGCTGGGCAACATGCTGACGATTCGCGAGGCGCTGAAGAAGTACGACGCTGAGGTCCTGCGTTTTTTTCTGCTGCGTCCGCACTATCGCAGCCAGATTGCGTTTACCGAAGACCTGATCGTCGAGGCGCGCACCGCGTTGAGCCGTCTGTACACCGCGTTGCGCGATACCCAGGCCGATGAGCTGCCGCTCGACTGGGAAGAGCCGCACGCACGCCGCTTTCACGACGCAATGAACGATGACTTCAACACGCCGATTGCGTTCGCTGCGCTGTTCGAGTTGGCAGGCGAAATCAATCGAGGCAAGTCAGCACGACTGGCGGGCCAGCTGCGCGCGCTGGGCAAGACGCTCGGCCTGCTGCAGCAGGATCCCGCACAGTTCCTACGAGGATCCCACGACGATGACACCGCCGGCATCGAGCTTCTGATTTCGGTTCGGGCAACCGCAAAGAAGGAAAAAAAATTCGATGAGGCCGATCGGGTACGCAAGGTTTTGCTTGATAAAGGGGTCGTGCTGGAAGACGGGCCGGGCGGAACGACGTGGCGTCGTCGCTAGCCGCCCCTGCATCTGCAAACGCACCGCCGCTGCCCGCCCGCGTAGCGGGCGTGTCACCGACTTATTGGCCGCGAGCGAAACGTGCATTGGCCGTCAAGGACAAGACGATGGCGACGATCATCGCCGCACATCCGCGTGTCAAGCTGCAGTCGCGAGGCGACGCATTCGTAACACTCGCGCGCGCGATCGTTGGCCAGCAAATTTCCACCAAGGCGGCCGATGCCGTGTGGCGCCGCTTCTGTGCCGCGTGTCCTGAGACATCCCCGAAGGCCATTGTCCGTCGACGGGCGACCACGTTGCGCAGTTGTGGACTGTCCGATCGCAAGGTCGAGTACATCCGTGACCTTGCTGCGCACTTTGTCAGTGGCCGCGTCGATCCGTCGCGCTTTGGCGAGCAGGGCGACGAGGAAATCATCGCCGAGCTGATCGACATTCGAGGCATCGGTCGGTGGACC
>DATEOP010000405.1:0-2542 GCA_035274065.1 Burkholderiaceae bacterium | reverse complement strand
GCGCAACGTTCTGCAGCACGGTGAGCGAATCGAATAACGCAAATTGTTGGAACACCATCGCGATACCCAGCGATCGAGCGCGCCGCGGACTGTCGATCTCAACCAACTTGCCGTCAACTGCAATCGTGCCAGCGTCGAGCTGCGTCACGCCGCACGCGATTTTCATCAGCGTGGTCTTGCCGGCGCCGTTTTCCCCAAGAAGCGCAACGATCTCGCCGGGCATTATTTCCAGGGACACGGCTTCGTTCGCGATCGCTCCGCTATAGAGCTTGGTAATGCCGCGAAGCGCGAGACGCGGCGTCATCGAGCTTTCACCACGCTCAGATTTGCGGTACCTCGACGGCGGAATTTCCTACTTGCCGTTACAAGTGCAAGCCTGCAGTGTGAGAATGCACGGAGCGGTATCGGACAGCGGTGTTGATCATTTCGGGGAGGCTTTATGAACACATGCATGAGCAGACTGATGATGTGCATGACGACCGCCCTGATTGCCTCATCAGTTATGGCGCAGCAGCCGATACCTCCACCGGTGCTAAAGCCATTTGCCGATAACCGGGATTGGGTGTTGATGGAAAACCTCCGTTACCAGGTTGGCCAGACTTCGACGGTGATTGTCGTACCGAGAGGCTTTGTCACCGACTTCGCGAGCATTCCGCAAGCGTTCTGGTCGTTTGGACTGTCTGCGCACGGCCGTTATAGCAAGGCGGCGATCGTCCACGATTATCTGTACTGGACGCAAGGGTGCTCGCGCGAGCAAGCGGACAACTTGCTGATGATCGCGATGAAGGAGTCGCGGGTCGATGTCGGCCAACGAACGGTGATCTTTGAGGGCGTACGGTTGGGCGGCGGTCAGCCGTGGCTGAACAACGCCGACGAAAGAATGCGAGGGCTGACCCGCGTTCTGCCAGAAGCCTTGCTCGATTTTGGCCCCGAAGTGACTTGGCGCGACTTCCGCGCCACGCTGGTGCCGATCATCGACATCAGAAGTGACGTGCCGGAGGTCCCTACCTACTGCGTACTCGGGAACACGACAGAAGTTCCGCAATAATTGGTGAGCTTTCT
This sequence comes from Burkholderiaceae bacterium, assembly GCA_035274065.1. GTDB lineage: Bacteria > Pseudomonadota > Gammaproteobacteria > Burkholderiales > Burkholderiaceae_F > JACCZX01. The sequence goes on along the minus strand of DATEOP010000405.1, from coordinate 1,480 downwards.
CTTCGCTTACTTTTTCGCAGGCGCCGGAGGCGTGGGTGCCGGCCCGCACAGAGAAACAACCAACTGCTTGAGCGCATTCATGCTCGCGGGTGGCAGCGGATTCTCCCTCTTTACCTTTGCCACGCACTCGTCATATTTTTTCTTGTCAGCCTCATAGTCCGCTAGCGCAACGGTTGGGACAAAGGCGACCAACAGGAAGAGTTTTGCAAGTTTCATGGTCCTCCCATAACGCTCAGAGGAAAATCTGTCAAAGCAAAACACTCATGGAGCATTTTGGCGGAGGCGGTGAGATTCGAACTCACGAAGGGCTTACGCCCTTGCCGGTTTTCAAGACCGGTGCCTTAAACCGCTCGGCCACGCCTCCACGTATTGAAATCAAGCAGGCCGGAGTCTACCGCTGTGATCTTTGGCTGCTACGAAGGCGACGATCCGATCGTTGTCGCGCGGACACGTAATGGCTTCACGTCAATGCTGCGGCGTTAACTTATTGCCCAGATGTGCAAGCTCGAAACTGCCGTGTGTCCATTTGCAAACTTGCGAGAAAGAGAGAAGCGTTGAGGCTAGCAGTTGACACCTGAGAAGATGGTGGAATGTCGGCGGAGTGCACGCCGGACGATCATTGCGACATTCACATTCATCGCAGTCCGCAAGGACTAAGAAGCAGCGACGAAAAAGAAGTAAACCCAGTCACGCGCGAGTGAAGCTACGCACAGCGAGTGCTTGCGTTGACTTGCAGCGAAAGCGGGCTCAAAGTCTCGTCCGATCGAACGATGGTGTTTGTCACCCGAAAGGCGGACATTCGATAGTGGCAGCTCGCAGCTTTAGGCCAGGAGAACAGCGATGAAGCGCAAGTGGTGGTTAGTCCCGATCACGCTCGCACTGGTTGGAATGCTTTGGATGTTTGCGAGCGGCACGGTCGACACAACATCGATACAAGCCGCGCTTGGGCTTAAGCCGGCTCCAGCACCCGCCGAAAAGTCGAAGCCGATCTGTTCGCAAGTCATCGTCCCCGCGGGCGACTGCATCCCGCAACACCTTGCCGACCTGCCGCCCGATCCGGGGCCAGCCGGCATGCTCACCATTGAGGGCATCGACGCCGACAAGGACGGCATTCGCGATGATGTGCAGCGGTTCATTGCAGAAAATTGGGGCGGGTCGCCGCGCGCGGTGAAGGTGCTCACGATGGTTGCCGCAAGCAAATTGCTGGCCGTTAAATTTGGGGGTGAGCTAGGGCGCGAGGAGTCGCAAAAGCACGCGTCGAAGTTCATCAACGCGGGGCGCTGCTATGTCAGGGCGACGCCCGAACTGTCAGCGAGTCACGCGCTCGAGTTGGTTTCCTTTCGCGTCACCAATACAGAGGAACGATTTCGGCGGGCGCACGCCTTCGAATATCAGCTAGCGCACCAGGTCTACATTTTTGGGAACGAATCAACGACCGAGCTGTGCGGCTTTGACCCCGCAACAATTCAATAGGAAAAGG
>DATEOP010000404.1:0-11710 GCA_035274065.1 Burkholderiaceae bacterium | reverse complement strand
CTGCGGCTGCATCAGCGCACTGCTTCGTCGAGCGCCTGCACGAGCTTTTCGCGCCATGAACCCGGCTGCGAAAGCGCCATGATGTGCATTGCATCTGGCACCGACCAATGTCGCGAGCCGGGTGCCGCCTCGTGCAGCCGTTCGCTATTGGCTGCGTCGATGATCGAGTCTTTCTTGCCATGCACGAAGATCAGTGGCACGCGAATGGACTCCAGCGCAGTAATCGGATCTTTTTCAGGCCCGGGCAACAGTCCTGCCGTCATCACGGCGACCGGAGCAAGCGGGCCACCCGCGGTCGCGTCTCGGGCAATACCGCGATAGCTCGCGAACGCCGAGTCGATCACTGCGATCCGCACACCGCTGGCATCGCACGCCAACAATCTCAGTGCGGTTGCACCGCCAATGCTTTGGCCAAGCACGATCAGCTGCTTCGGATCGACGTCGGTACGCGAGCGCAGGTAGGCAAGCGCTGCGGCAGCGTCATCGACAATTCCGTGCAGCGACGGCTTACCCTGCGAGCGTCCGAACCCGCGGTAATCGACCATCAGGACGTTGTAACCGTGAGCGGGAAGCCAGGAGACCAGTGGCAGATGGTTACTGATATTGGCGGCGTTGCCATGCAGATGCAGCACCGTGCCCTTCGCCTTGCCCACGGCCGGCAAGAACCAGCCATGCAAATGCGATCCGTCGACCGCGACGATCTGAACATCGTCGGCACGCACCCCAACTTGCGCCGGCGTCGTATACGTCACCGAATCCGGATAAAAAAACATGCGCTCGATACAGCCGGTCAGCACGATGACGATCAGTCCTGAAACAAGCGTTACGCACGCAATTCGCATAAAGCGGATCAGCATGCGATCGTATTCAGCGCAAGACGCTACGGCGCGGCTTGGTGATCACAAACGAACAGCCGCAACGCCGATTCCTATTCCGGTTTGCCCAGCTTTGCCGGCACTTCAGCTGCCGATCCTCCGCGCCAAATCCCGAGCTTCACAACATCGCCGGGCTGATGCCGCTCGAGCGCCTCGAGCAGGTTATCGAGGCTTTTCACGTTTTCACCGTCGACAGCAGTAATGACGTCGCCTACGACAAGAGACCCATCAGCCGCACGCGTGAACGGACGGATACCTGCAGTTGCGGCTCCACTACCCGGAACAACGCCGACCACCACCACGCCGTCAGGCAGGCCAAGCGGTTTTCCAACGCCTGCCGGCGCCGCCTCGACGCCTAGCGTTGGACGAACGAAGCGCCCGTCACGGATCAGACGGGGAACGACGCGATTGACTTCGTCGACTGGAATCGCAAAGCCAATGCCGGCATTTCCGCCGCTCGGACTGAAGATGGCAGTGTTTACACCAATCAAGCGACCTGCTGAATCCAATAGGGGTCCGCCGGAGTTGCCTGGATTGATCGCTGCATCCGTCTGAATCATTCCGCGTATCGAACGGCGCGTCACCGATTCGATTTCGCGCTCGAGCGCACTGACGATTCCGGTCGTGAGACTCTGGTCGAGCCCGAACGGGTTGCCGATCGCATAAACCTTCTGGCCCACTTGCAGATTGGCGCTTTCGCCGACAATGATCGGCTGCAGTTTGTCCTTGTCTGCGGGGACATCGATTCGTAAGACAGCAAGATCTCGATCTGGAAATACGCCCACCAAAGTGGCCGGGTACGTCCGGTGATCAGATAGCGCGACCTGCGCGCCGGTCGCGCCTTGAATGACGTGAAAGTTGGTGACCACGTGGCCCTGCTGGTCCCAGATGAAACCGCTTCCCATACCGCGCGGCACCTGCATCACATCGAGCGCAAATCCGCGTGCGGCGGCCAGCGTGGTGATGTGGACCACTGACGGCGAGACGCGCTTGAAGACGTCGATGTTATTGCGCTCGTCGGCCGCCAGATCGCCGCGCGCGGTAACGGGCAGCGCCGGCGCAGGCGCAGTTGCCGTGACCGCGACCGTATCGCGCCCTGCCGCATAGAAATACCAAGCCGCAAACGCCGCAAGTGCCAGCAAAACCAGAACGAACACCCCGCTTCCCGCACCCCTTGCGCAAGGCAGCGGTCGACTTCTGTATGCGGCTTTCATGGGCGGACACGGTAACGGCGCTGGCGCTGTCGCGCAAGCAGCATGCCTTACTGAGTAAGTGAAGTTTTTTCGCGTCCACCCGGATTGACATGTCATTCATACGCGGAACGCCCACGAACTCGCACGCTGTTGGCAAGCGGGCACACACATTGCCGCGAACCGATTGCCGCGGAAATTGCGCGCAACGTTATTACTCAGCAAAGAGGAGATCAAATGAGCAAGAAGACAATCATCGCCACTGCGGTGGGCTTGGCCATGGCAGGCGGCCTTGCCTTGGCGCAGACCGGCACAACGCCTTCGCAGTCGTCGGGCACTAGTGCATCTCAAGGCACCACAACGCAGTCGAATCAGTCCGGCATGACGGGGACTTCACCGTCCTCCGCCACTGGCGCATCAACGACCAGCCGCCCAGCAGCAGCGGGCACCACCGGTCAAACTGGCGCGACGGGAACAACGGGTTCCACCGGAACGAGCGGTACCGGAACGAGCGGCACGAGCGCTGGAACAACTGGAACAGGGACGAGCAGTACAACGGGTTCCAGCACGACGGGAGCAAGTGGTACCAGCGGCACTGGCACCAGCTCATCGATGGGAACGAACGACAGCACGATGGGTACAAACAGCAGCCGCCGCGCGGCCCGCACAGATCGCGGCTAAGCAACAAGCCGCAGAAAAAACCGGGCGGCTGCCCGGTTTTTTTTAGCGCCGAACGGGCGTCACATTGGACTGTGCGGTCGCAATCCGGTTGAACACGCTCCGCAGCGGTCTGGTTTCCGGTAGCACGTACACCACACTGTTACCGCCATGCACCGTCGCGCTGACGACGTTTTCGAAGAACGCTTTCGGCACGTTGATACAGCCGTAGGACACGCGGTTGTCAGCCGGTGTTGGTGTTTCAAGACGACGCGCACGCTGCTCCTTCGCGTTCGTCGTCAGCACGCGATGCATCGAGACCGCGGAATCGTAGTCGACCCATACGACGTCCTCGCCACGAGTGTTCATCCCGACCTCGGCGACGAATCGGCCGGCAGGCGTCGTACGCTCTTCGGTCTTGATCTCGGATAATTTTTTGTCGCCGATCCCAGGCACCGTATGGTCGCCGCGCGCAACACCGAGCAGCACCGGCGCGTTGCCCTGCGGCTTCCCGGAACGGTCAAACACCCACAGGTGCGCCTGTCGCTTGTCAATGATCATGAAAGGCAGGTTGCCGTTGTCTCGCGAACGCGCAACCCAGTCAAATACTTCCGCCGCATCGGTGGTCAAGGGCCTGCTAGGCGTTGCCGCCAACGGCGACTGCAGCCAGCAACACGTAGCCACCACCAGTCCGAACAGGCTTTTGGCTAATGCTTTAGTCGACACAATGCCTCTCCTTCCAAGATGCCCCGCAAGTGGAGCAAGTTAGATTCCCGCGTGAGCCGTCAAGGCCTCTACCACGCGAGGGAGCCGGGTCCGACCCATAACTCCAAGACCACCGCAGTCGTATCGGTGCAAGCACCTCCTACCGCGAGTGGACGAAACAACAGGAACGGTCAACGCGCTTTGAAGAGACGAGTATCAAACTGCGGCTGCTTGCGTTGCACCATGTCCGCCAGGATTTCTCCGATGACCGGAGAGAATTTGAATCCGTGACCCGAGCACGCGGAGGCAATCAGCACATTTGCATTGCGCGGATCACGATCGATCCAGAAGTGTTCGTCCGCCGTGTTCGTGTACATACAAACAGCCGTCGCGTGCAGTTTCGTGTCAGCACCCGGAAGAAAGCGACGCGCCGCAAAGCGAATGTCTTGCACTTCGTCATCACTTACCGAGTGCCTCATCGTCTCGACATCGGTGATATCTCCGCCGTGATGAAACGCCACTTTCACGCCGTTGCCGACATCCGGAAAGCCGTAGAAGAAACGTCGTCCATCGAATTGCCAAAGATGAACCGGGCAACGCTCAGGAGAGAACATCTCCGGCGCGCTGGCTTGATCGAACCAGAACAACACCTGGCGCTCGATGCGCAGCGGCAAATCAGGAAACAAAACGCTGATCCAAGCGCCGGCGGCAACGACAAGTTGCCGTGCGAGGTATTCGCCTTGCGATGTGTGCACGCGAAGGTTGTCACCGTCGGGCTGCCATCGCTGCACGGATTCTTCGTAGTGCAGTTCGGCACCGTTACGTCGGGCTGTCGCCAGATGGGCAGTAATGCATGCGTCCGCAAACAACACGCCAGCACGCGGTTCCCAGACGCCCACCATTTCGCTCTCCGGACGCAGTGCCGGAAACCGCTTGTGCACTTCGTCCGCCGCCAGCACTTCGTATCGCAGTCCGTGCATCTCAGCGCTGTGACGGGCACCTTGAACCAGGTCGCTGTCGCGTTCTCCGATCATCAAGCCGCCCGTTTCCAGCAGCAGCTTGGTGCCGGACTCTTTCTCCAGATCTCGCCAAAGCAAATAGGCCCGCTGGACCATTGGCACATACATCGGGTGCTCGAAATACGCCTCGCGGATGATCCGCGTTTCACCGTGTGACGATCCGAAGGCATGCGGTGGCGAAAAGACATCGAAGCCAAGCACGCGCATGCCCCGCCGCGCGAGGTGACACGCAGTCGCGCTTCCCATCGCACCCAACCCGACGACGATGACGTCGTGAATCACATTGACGATCCCTGCTGAAAGCGGGCGTTGAGCTGGGTCTGCAAGTTGTTTGACTAGCGACCGCCCGCAGGCCGCGGCGGCAGCTGTTTGAGGTAGGCGTACAGCGCTGCAACGTCGGTGTCGTTGATTTCCCGCAGCGTGGCGAATGGCATTACCGCGACCGCCGTACCGCCCGGCCGTTTGCCGCTGCGAAACATCGACTTCAGCTTGTCGACACTGTCGTATGCCAGCATCACAGTTCCCGGTCCGGGAGTGAGGTTGGACGCCGCCGGCCAGTCGGGCGGGCCGCCCGGGATTTTGCCGCCAGACAGACCCTCGCCATGACAGCCGATACACAGATTGGCAACGTACCTGCCGTGCTCGGAAGTCTCACCCTCGGCGACCGGCAATGCAGGTGGCAGGCTGTGATCGATTTTTTCCGCTGCGTCCTTGACGATTCCGATCGCGTACAGCGCCTTGACGGGCAGCGGCACACGCAACTCCGCACCGCCGCCTGCCACTGCGGGAAGGCTGCGCGCATATGCAACGATCGCCGCGACGTCACGGTCGGTAAAGCGGTTGTAATCCTCGCTCGGCATGACGAACAGCGCTCGTCCCTGAGGATTTACACCGTGACGAATCGAACGAACCCAATCGAGCTCTGTGTACTTTGCCACCACGCCACCGGGCGTGATGTTCGGCGATCGAACATAGAAGCCGCCGCCGGGTTCATCGATAAAGGCGCGTCCGGCGCCGTTCGCGGCGTGACAATCGCCGCAGCCGCGCGACATAAACAGGTACTTGCCGCGATCAAGCGCCGCAGCGTCAGCAACTACAGTGACCGGTTTCACATCGACGTTGACCACACGCTCCCGCTTGCGCTCGAACAACAGATTGGCAGCAAGCACAAGGCCAACGCCGACGACTACCAGCACGGCGACGATGATTCCGATCCACCTAAAGACTCTGTTCATTGACAGTTACTCTCCTGAAAAATCGCGCGTAACAAAGCCTGACGACTAAATCGGCAGAAGTGAGGGATCGAATATTCACACAGACTGGCCTTCGACCATTTCACTGGCGTCGTGCTGTGAATAGTCGGCACCTCGCGCCGCTAATGCGCCGCTTGCGGCTTTGTGCGCTGAGCGCTTAATGTCCGTGGTGCGCTGGGCCTCGGCTTCGCGCCGTCGGAGCAGAGACGATGACACGCACCGATCGGACGCCCCCGAGAAAGTAGTGCCCACGGCCGCACAATTCAAAGATGGGATGACCTAGATCACTCTTGCTGATTTTCGCGGTAAAAAAAGGAGGGGTTGGCATGTCGAAACGATGGGGCACCGTTCTGGTCTTCTTGTGTGTCAGTTGGCTCTCTGGCTGCGCAAGCATCGTGATAGTCGACCCAAGAGGAGCGCAACCATCGTCGCCATCGCCTGTTTCTGTCCCCGTCAGTATCGAGATTACAAAGAGCGTCTATGGACGCAGCTTCGTCGTGACAGGCGGTGCGACGCCACTGTTGGTTTCCGGATTCAGCACGTCCATCAAGCCCGGAACGCAAAACACTGAAGTCCTCACGACAACTTTGTCGCTTTCACCCGGTAGTTACACATTGACCGCCAGCGGAACGTACAACCAGTGGAACGGCCAAGCGCAACCAATCTCCGCGACCTCTTCGTTTACGGTAACCGCCTCGACACCGCCATTACCCACATTCACGGTTAACCCGGCCGGGCCTCTGGTGCTTCGACGCAATGGTGGCTCAGCCAATCTCAGCGTAACGATCGCCCCGGCAGCGGGATTTTCGGCACCGGTCACGCTGTCGGTGCCCAATCCACCGCCGGGTATCACGGCGGGAACGACGACGATTCCGGCGGGCATGACGACGGGCCAGTTGGCCTTGACTGCGACGGCTGGTGCCGACTACGGTGATCGGACAGTGACATTGCGGGCCGTCGGCGGCGGAGTCACAGTGAATCCGACGTTCACGCTGCGCGTGTTCCACGCTACAGGTTCGTTCGCCAAGGCTTCGTTTGCGGTGACCACGCCTCCTCAGAGCGCATCGTCACCGAACGGAGCGGTTCTACTGACGGCGCGTGTGGGAACGGCTGAGGGTCTGCCCTCCGCCTACGCCGCGGTTTTCGAGCGCCAGGCCGGCGGCGTCGGAAGGTTGGGACAGCCTGTTCCCTTTAACCATGGCCAATCGAATGTGCTAAATCAGCCGTTCGGGGGCGCTGGTTTCTGTGCGGGCTCTACCGCGGGCTTCGTTATCGCCGGCAAAGGTCCCGGTGTAGTCGCACCCGCGTCGGCACAGTACGTTGCGTCGGTGCTTGAGTTCACGAACCCCTCGACAGTCGGCACCGCCGATGTCGCTGCTTTCCGCTCAACGGGAACGCCGTACTACTTCGAGCCCGCCATTTACTTCAATTCCGATTGCACGCTGGCGCTCGCGGTTGGAGCGCATCCGATAGGTCCGGCAAACAACGTGTCTCAAGTGATTGATTTGAAGACAGGCAGCGTCCTCAACAGTTTTGAGTTCAGCACTCCGTCGTTTACGGCGTCGGTTGTCGATGCCGGAACACGCCAGCGAATCGAATTCACCTCCGGTGGCCAGACTCAGAGTGCCAACCTTCCGTAGGAAATTTTTTATTCATCGGCTCTGTCACCAACGAATGTCCTCGGGCTCGATCCAGCCGAAGCGGAAATGCCTTAGAGCTATTTAATGTGGTGATGCCGCTCCTGCGGTCGCTTCGGACGCGTCGCTGGCGAAAGCCTCCATCGGCACGCAGGAACACATGATGTTGCGATCGCCGTAGGCGTTGTCGACTCTTCCCACGGGTGGCCAGTATTTTTGCCGCTTCAGCGACGCGACGGGGAACGCGGCACTCTCACGCGTGTAGTCGTGCGCCCAGTTTTCCGCCATCACCATCGCCGCCGTATGCGGCGCATTCTTTAGCGGGTTGTCGTCGCGATCTACATCACCTCTTTCAACTGCGCGAATGTCTTCCCTGATTGCGATCATCGCTTCGATAAAGCGGTCGAGTTCGATCTTCGGTTCGGATTCAGTCGGCTCGACCATCAGCGTTCCTGCCACAGGAAACGATAACGTCGGCGCGTGGAATCCATAGTCCATCAATCGCTTGGCGACGTCCTCAGCTGAAATTCCGCTTGCATCCTTCAGTGGTCGCAAGTCGAGAATGCATTCGTGCGCTACATACCCGTTACGGCCCGCGTAGAGCGTCGGGAAGTGAGGCTCTAGTTTCTTCGCGATGTAATTGGCGTTAAGCACCGCTACCTGAGTGGCGCGCTTCAGGCCTTCGCGGCCCATCATCGTGATGTACATCCACGGAATCGGCAGAATGCTGGCGCTTCCGAAGTTGGCAGCGCTGACCATGCCAACAGCGTTTTGCGAGCCAAGCGTGCCCGGCAGATACGGAGCGAGGTGCGCTTTGACCGCAACCGGACCGACACCCGGGCCACCGCCACCGTGCGGAATGCAAAACGTCTTGTGCAGGTTCAAGTGTGAGACGTCGGAACCAAAGTTGCCGGGTTTCGCCACGCCAACCAGCGCGTTCAAGTTGGCACCGTCGGTGTAGACCTGACCGCCGGCAGTGTGGATGATTGCGCAGATCTCGACGATCGATTCCTCGAAGACGCCGTGCGTCGATGGGTACGTCACCATCAGCGCCGCCAGATCGCGCGTGTGCTGTTGAGCTTTTGCGCGCAAGTCCTGAACGTCGACATTGCCGTTGCGATCCGTCTTCACCGCAACCACTTCCATGCCGCACAGTTGTGCGGACGCCGGGTTGGTTCCGTGCGCGCTATCGGGAATCAGGCAAACATTGCGGTGCCCTTCACCGCGCGCGCGGTGAAAGGCGCGGATCGCCAACAGCCCTGCGTATTCGCCCTGCGCGCCCGAGTTCGGCTGCAAACTTACCGCGTCATAGCCGGTGCACTCGGCAAGCATCTGCTCGAGCTCGGTGATCAGCTGTCGATACCCCACCGTTTGTTCCGCGGGAGCCAGAGGGTGAACGTTGGCGAACTCGGGCCACGTCACGGGGATCATTTCGCTGGTGGCATTCAGCTTCATCGTGCATGAGCCAAGCGGAATCATCGTGCGATCGAGCGCAAGATCCTTGTCGGCGAGCGAGCGCATGTAACGCAGCATCTCGTGCTCGCTGTGATGTGCGTTGAAAACGGGGTGTGTCAAGAACGGAGTCGTTCTGCGCAGTGTCTGCGGGATCGCGCCTTCCACGGCACGATCGATCTCGCGATCCAGCGCGTCGATGTCGGCGCCGCCGACTCCCAGCAGTTGCCACAACGCAACGACATCGGCCCGCGTCGCTGTCTCGTCAAGTGAGATGCCAATCATTTGCGGCGCACGGGCGCCAAAGTCGCGCAAATTGATTCTTGCTGCATGCGCCGCAGCGTGCATCGCGCCTGCATCGAGACCGCTGACAGCGATCGTGTCGAAATAACTGCCGCTGACGTTGCGGCCGGCTCGCCTCAATCCTTCGGCAAGGATCGCCGTCAGTCGATGCACGCGACGCGCGATGCGAGTCAGCCCTTCGGGACCGTGATAGACGGCATACATACTCGCCATCACGGCGAGCAACACCTGAGCCGTGCAAATGTTCGACGTCGCTTTTTCGCGCCGAATGTGCTGCTCACGGGTCTGAAGCGTCAAGCGATACGCAGGCTGCCCTTGAGAATCGACCGACACGCCCACCAGTCGCCCAGGCATCGAGCGTTTGAACGCATCCTTGCATGCCAGGAACGCAGCGTGCGGACCACCGAAGCCAAACGGCACTCCGAATCGCTGCGAATTGCCGACGACTATATCGGCGCCCCATGTGCCCGGCGCCTCGAGCAACGTCAGTGCCAGCAGATCGGTTGCCAAGCAAAACAAGGCGCCCGCTTCGTGCGCCTGTGTCACCAGCGAACGCATATCGTGGATCAGCCCCGTCGTCGATGGATACTGCGCGAGCACGGCGAAATACTCGCCGTCCTTCATCATCTGGGGTACGAAACCGACCTTCACCTCGATGCCGAGCGGCTCAGCACGCGTCTTAACTACCTCGATCGTCTGCGGATGACAATCACCGGCTACGAGCAGCACGTTGCTCTTGCTCTTCGCGCTGCGCTTTGCAAGCGTCATCGCCTCCGCCGCAGCGGTCGCCTCATCGAGCAGTGACGAATTGGCGATTGCCATGCCGGTGAGGTCTGACACCATCGTCTGAAAGTTGATCAGCGCCTCTAGCCGGCCTTGCGAAATCTCGGCCTGGTATGGCGTGTACGCCGTGTACCAGGCTGGATTTTCGAGCACATTGCGCAGGATCACCTTCGGCGTATGCGTGCCGTAGTAGCCCTGTCCGATAAAGCTTCGATACACGTCATTCTTCAATGCAATCGCGCGGATCTTCGCTAGAGCTTCTTCCTCGTTGATCGCGACAGGCAACGCAAGCGGCGCGTCGAGCTTGATCGTCGACGGAACGATCGCGTCAACCAAATCATCGAGCGATGACGCGCCGACGACGGCGAGCATCTCGCCAATCTCGGCGTCATTCGGGCCGATGTGCCGAGAATGAAAATCGTTGTGAGCTTCGAGTTCGGACAGCGTTGACATGATCTTTACGGTTTGGACGTCATCAGAATTTCGCAGCGCATCTTGCGAGACGAAATGCGTTACTTTGCAGCATCGACATTGGTGCGATACGCATCAGCAGTCAGCAAGCCATCGAGGGACGCTGCACTTTTCATCTTGAAAATCCATGCGTCGTACGGAGCTGAATTCAGATTCTGCGGCTGCGCCTCGAGCTCATCATTGAAGGCAACGACTTCGCCGTCGACAGGCGCGTAGATGTCCGACGCCGCCTTGACGGATTCGACGACACCCGCTGTCTCGCCCGCCTTTAGCGTCTGGCCCACCTTCACGTCACCGACGAACACCAAGTCGCCCAACATATCCTGCGCAGCATCGGTGATGCCGATCCAAATGAGGCCGTCGTCGCCCTGCTTCACCCACTCGTGAGTTGGCGTGTACTTGAGTTGCTCTGGAAACTTCATGCGTGTTCCTTGCTAGTTTTTCGATCAAATCGTTCAGACCAACGCCTTGCCGTTACGAACGAACGGCATCTTCACCACCTGCGCCTGCAGCAGCTTGCCGCGAACGTCGACCTCCACTAGGTCCCCCGGCTTCACTTCGCGCGGCACGCGAGCCATCGCGATCGAGGTCTGCAGCGTGGGAGAAAACGTACCGCTCGTCACTTCGCCGTCGCCCGACTTCGTCAAAACCTTTTGATGGGACCGCAGAACACCGCGCTCGAGCAGCTTGAGGCCGACCATAGCCATGCGCGCTCCCCCATTTTCTATGAGTCGCTCCAGCGAAGCCCGGCCGATGAACTCGCGCGGCGTCTTCAGATCGACGGTCCATGCGAGCCCGGCATCGAGCGGCGACACATTCTCGTCCATGTCATTGCCGTACAAATTCATCCCAGCTTCGAGCCGCAGCGTGTCGCGCGCTCCAAGTCCGGCTTCGGCCACGCCCGCGGCCTTCAGATCACTCCATAACTGAGATGCATGCTGCGCAGACAGGATGATTTCGAGCCCGTCTTCACCGGTGTAGCCCGTGCGTGCCACGAACATGTCGTCAACTTCGTTCGCGAAGAAGGCTGCGAGTTTCTCGGTAGCCTGGCGCGCAGCAGGTCGCGCCTTCCAAAACTTCTCGCGTGCGTTCGGCCCTTGCACAGCAATGATCGCGAGGTCGTGACGCGGCGTGATTCGAACGTTGAAGCTACGCGTCGCAGCGACCTGGCGCATCCAGGTAATGTCTTTCTCGGAAGTTGACGCGTTGACAACGATCCGGAATGCGTCGTCATCAATGAAGTAGACGATCAGATCGTCGACCACACCGCCGGCGTCGTTAAGCATGCACGAATACAACGCCCTGCCCCGTTGCGTCAACTTGTCGACATTGTTTGCAATCAGCGCGCGTAAAAATTTACGTGCG
>DATEOP010000403.1:0-4619 GCA_035274065.1 Burkholderiaceae bacterium | reverse complement strand
TCGAGTTGGCGGCTTTGTACGCGATCAGATGCTAGGCAATACGCGCCGCCACTTGGGCGATCTCGATGCCGCACTGGAAACGGATCGCGATTGGGTCGTCGTCGGCTCAACACCTGAGCAGATGACCGCGCTCGGATACCGCCCCGTCGGGAAGGATTTTCCCGTCTTCCTCCATCCAGAGACGCAGGAGGAATACGCGTTGGCGCGCACCGAACGCAAGACTGCGCCGGGTTACAAGGGATTCGTTGCTCACGCTGCTCCCGACGTGACGCTCGAACAGGATTTGGCGCGACGCGATCTGACGATCAATGCGATGGCGCTCGACGACGCCGGAACCCTGATCGATCCGTACCAGGGGAAGCGCGACCTTGAGGCGGGAATTCTGCGGCACGTCAGTCCGGCGTTTGTCGAAGATCCGGTGCGCATCCTGCGCGTCGCACGCTTTGCCGCGCGCTTTCCAAACTTCAAGGTCGCGCCCGAGACAGCGCAGCTGATGCGTGAGATGGTGCGCAATGGCGAAGCCGATGCGCTGGTACCCGAACGCGTGATGCAGGAAATTTCGCGCGGGCTGATGGAGGCGAAGCCGTCGCGCATGTTGAACGTGCTCGTGTCCTGCGGTCTGATCGACCGATTATTTGCGGAGCTGGAAGACCTCGGTCCGACGAGCGCCGCAGTCGATCGCGCGGCGCAGCGCAATCTGGTGTTGCCGTCGCGATTTGCCATTCTCGCGAGCGCATGCCGATCGTCGCGCGCCGTTTCGGATTTCTTGGGGAAGCTGCGGGTTCAGCACGATGCGGCGCAGATCGCGCGTCTGCTGATCGAGCTGCGCGAGCCGTTGAAGAACGCGGAGACATCGGCGGCAATCGTCGAAGTGCTCGAGCGCAGCGACGCATTTCGCCGGCCTGAACGCTTCGAATGGTTACTGCAGGCGTTCGAAGCCGTGGCCGATGTCTCGGCGGACCGCTTCCGACGTGCGCTGCGAGTCGCCAGTGAAGTTGACGCGAGTGCGTTGGCCAGCATGCACCGAAACGATCCCACCCAGATCCAGCGTGCAGTCCGGCAGGCGCGCATCGTCGCCGTGGGCGCAGAGCTGCGACCCTCCGACCTCGGGCCTAGATCAACTGCGTAACGAGCATCAACAGAAGCGACAGGACGATCGTGCTGGTAAACGGCAGCACGTATTCGCGCCCGTTGCGCTTGAAGCGCATGTCTCCGGGCAGCCGACCGATACCGAGGCGGCTGAGCCACGGCTGTAAAGCGGTCAACACTAAAAGCGCGATGAAGGTCGTCAGCAGCCACTTCATGACGGCAGTTTACGCAGCGTCAGATGAAGGACTTTAAAGGGTGTGCAAGCGATCGCCGCGCGCGAACCCGATCAACGGTGTTCGCACTCCGCGTCCCACCATCAAGACTTTCAGCAGCTCGCCCATCTCCGCTTCGGACACGAGCCGATGCAGCGCCGCGGAGCTCCGAGCCGTCTGCTGTGCTTGCAATTGATCGAGCACACCGCAGTTCAATAGAAAGTGCGCTTGGGAGGTGTATCCCAGCACATCAAGACCCGACGCATGCGCAGCTGCGGCCATTGCAGAGAAGTCAACATGCGCGGTAATGTCGTTCAGGCCAGGCAACCAAAGCGGATCCGAATGTGAGCGATGCCGAAAGTGGCACATGACGGTGCCCATCAGTCGCTGTGGATGGTAGTACTCGCGACGCGGAAAACCATAGTCGATTATCAGCAGCGCACCGCGCGCAAGCCATTGTCCGCTTGAACGCATCCAGCCTTCGGCAGTTAGGTTGACTTCCGACGAATAGCCGTCTGGAAGCTGACCATGTTCAGACTCTATCGCGGCGACCGCCGCGCGGAGTTCCGCGTTTGCATGCCGCTCGTCGAAAGCGAAGCCACCGCCGGATGCGTTAATCACACCGCGCTCGAACGTTGCACTGCCGCGCTTGACGAAAAGCTTTACCGGCATCACATCGAGTACTTCGTTGGCAAGCATCACGCCGTCCAAACCATTCGGCGGCGCGGGCAACCAGTTGACCGGCAGTCCCTGCAGCCTGGCCCGTTGCCGATCGATCAAGTCGGACGACACTTCGACGATCGAATAGCTTTCAAGCACGACTTTTCTTCTGGTGAGCTCCGCCATCAGGTCGAAGGCCAACACACCTGAGCCGGCTCCGAACTCGACGATGCGCGCAGGTACATGCTCGAACAGTTGCGCGACTTGACCTGCCAGTGCTTGCGCAAAAAGCGGTGAAATTTCCGGTGCGGTAACAAAGTCGCCACCTGACGCCGAATCACCGAACTTGCGCGCGCCGGCGGTGTAATAGCCGAGCTGCGGCGCATACAGCGCCAACTGCATATAGCGATCGAACGAAATCCAGCCTCCCGTCCGCTCGATCTCTCCCGCAATAAAGGCTGCGACACGCTCGCTGTGTTCGATCGCGGCCGCGCTTGGCAATGGCAGCGACGAATATTCCAGAGTCATCGAACAATCGTACTGCCGTTAAACTGTCATGCGTCTGCAACCGGTTCTCAGCGATCTCCCATGTCCGAATTATCGAATCGCACCGCGCTCGTGACCGGTGGTGCGCGTCGCATAGGCCGCGAGATTGCACTTTCGCTGGCGCGCGATGGATGGGACATCGCAGTTCATTACGCGACTTCGCGCGACGATGCGATGGATACCGTGGCTCAGATTGAGGCGCTGGGGCGACGCGCGATCGCGGTCAATCGCGATCTTGCGGTCGAGCCAGGGGTGATCAGCCTGCTTGCCGAATGCGCCAACGAGCTAGCGCCGGTGACGTGTGTAGTCAACAACGCGTCGCTGTTCGAGTTCGACAACGTAGCGCGCTTCAGCACGGATCATCTTCTGCGCGCGATGCGAACCAATACCGCCGCACCCATCGTGCTCGCACGCTCGCTGCATCAACACCTGGGGTCCGACGCACGCGGCGTCGTAATCAATCTATTGGACCAAAAGCTCGAGAACCCGAACCCTGATTTTCTCTCGTACACGCTCTCGAAGGCGGCGCTAAAGGAAGCGACGAAGCTTTTGGCGATCGCACTGGCACCGAAGGTAAGAGTCGTCGGCATTGCACCGGGGATTACGCTCGCTTCCAATCTGCAAAGCGAAGCCGGCTTTAACGAGGCGCACCGGCGCACGCCGCTTAATCGCTCGAGCACACCGGGCGACGTTGCGCAGGCGGCGGTTTATCTTGCCGGCGCGCAGGCCGTGACCGGCACCGTATTGTTGGTTGACGGAGGCCAGCACCTGGTGCCGAGCTCGCGCGACGTGATGTTCCTCACTGAACCGCAAACCGAGCAATGAGTGCGTTATTGCTTGATACCCGGCTTGCGGATTGCCGCAGAATTTTTCTCCGAAACTATGTTTTAAACGCCAACATTGGCGTTCATGCGCACGAGAAAAACGGTGCGCAGCGCATCGCGATCAACGTCGACGTGTTCGTTCCGCTTGCGCTTTCGACTCCGCGTCATGATCGGATTCATGAAGTGGTCGATTACGACTTTATCAGGCTCGCGATCAGCCATCGGATCGAACAGGGGCACATTAACTTGCAAGAAACGCTGATCGACGATATCGCGCGTCTATTGCTCGCGCATCCGGCTGTACGCGCGGTACGCGTGGCAAGCGAAAAGTCGGACGTCTACGAAGACGTGGACGCAGTCGGCATCGAGATCATGCGATTCAAGGACGAGGCATGAACGCGTCGCTGAGAAAAGTGGCGTTCGAGGATAACAAGCTAGAGAAGCGGCTGGTTCGACTGACCGGGCAGGCGATCACGCAGTTCAACATGATCGAAGCCGGTGACAAGGTGATGGTCTGTCTGTCGGGTGGCAAGGACAGCTACGCGCTGCTCGATCTTCTGCTGCTGTTGCGCGAGCGCGCACCGATCGACTTCGACCTGGTAGCGGTCAACCTCGATCAAAAGCAGCCTGGATTTCCTGAAGAAGTGCTGCCGGAGTACTTGAGGCGCAAAGGCATTGCGTTTCATATCGAGACGCAAGACACTTATTCGATCGTCAAGCGTGTCATTGCAGAGGGCAAGACGATGTGCTCGCTGTGCTCGCGTCTACGGCGTGGAGTTCTGTATCGCGTCGCCACTGAGCTGGCGGCAACCAAGATTGCACTCGGTCACCATCGGGACGACATCCTCGGCACGTTCTTCCTGAATTTGTTCTATTGCGGCACATTGAAGGCGATGCCGCCGAAGCTGGTGTCGGATGACGGCAGGCACATTGTTATCCGACCCCTGGCGTACGTCGAGGAGGCGGATCTCGCGCGCTACGCCGACGTCAAGCAGTTTCCGATCATTCCGTGCAATCTGTGCGGCTCGCAGGTCAATCTGAAACGGCAGGAAGTCAAGCGCATGCTGAGCGAATGGCAGAAGCGGTATCCGGGCCGAGTTGAGAACACGTTTAATGCGCTGGCTCGGATCGTCCCTTCACACCTGATGGACGCGCGCGCATACGATTTCGCGCAACTGCGTGCGATTGGTCAACCCGACGTCGAAGGCGATATCGCGTTCGATCAGTCGTTGATCGACGATACGAACGCGGCGACTGCGCTGGTTCGATTTGCGTGATGTTGCTCTTC
>DATEOP010000402.1:0-2369 GCA_035274065.1 Burkholderiaceae bacterium | reverse complement strand
ATGGTGGTTCATTATCGGATTTGGCCTGGTGATCGCCGAGTTGTTGACCGGCACGTTCTATCTGTTGGTTATCGCCGTCGCGTTTGGTGCTGCCGGCATCGTCGCGCTGCTCGACGCTCCGGTGGTAGCTCAGTGGGCTACCGCGGCCGCCGTCAGTCTGGGTGGCACGCTGTGGCTGCGGCAGTCGCGGTTCGGACACCGACTACGTGACCGGGCGACCAGTGACCGTGTGCAGAACATGGACGTAGGGCAGACGCTGCGAGTCGATCAATGGGGCCCAAACCGCACCGCGCGCGCGAATTATCGCGGCGCCACGTGGGATGTTGAACTGGTGCCGGGCGATCCGCCTGTCAGCGGCGAATTCGTCATTCGCGAGATTCAAGCCAACCGATTGATCGTCGCGGCAAAAGCGCGCTAGCGTTTCAAAACGATAATGAGTCCGACCGAGGGGAGAACTCAATGTTCGGCATAAGCGGTGTCTGGCTGATCTTCATCATCTTTGCAATTGTTGCGTTCACGTTCGCCATCACTGCGCTCAAAGTCGTTCCACAACAAAGTGCGTGGGTGATAGAGCGTCTCGGCAAGTATCACGGGACGTTGCAACCCGGACTCAATCCGGTCATCCCGTTTATTGATCGTGTGGCGTACAAACACAGCCTGAAGGAAGTGCCGCTGGATACGCCGAGCCAGGTGTGCATTACTAAGGACAACACGCAGTTGCAGGTGGATGGCGTGCTGTATTTCCAGGTTACCGATCCGCAGCGTGCTTCTTACGGCGCCAGCAACTACATTCTCGCGATCACGCAGTTGGCGCAGACGACGCTGCGATCGGTGATCGGCAAGCTCGAGCTCGACAAGACATTCGAGGAACGCGAGTACATCAATCACAGTGTCGT
Organism: Burkholderiaceae bacterium; assembly: GCA_035274065.1. Lineage (GTDB taxonomy): Bacteria > Pseudomonadota > Gammaproteobacteria > Burkholderiales > Burkholderiaceae_F > JACCZX01. The sequence continues at coordinate 1,473 of DATEOP010000402.1, read as the reverse complement.
TTCGGCGATTGACGAAGCGGCGATGAACTGGGGCGTGAAGGTACTTCGCTACGAGATCAAGGACATCACGCCGCCCAATGCGATTCTGCACGCGATGCAGCAGCAGATCACGGCAGAGCGCGAAAAGCGCGCCCTGATCGCGTCATCCGAGGGCCGCAAACAGGAGCAGATCAACATCGCCACCGGTGAGCGCGAGGCCGAAATCGCGCGCTCGGAAGGCGAAAAGTTTGCGCAGATCAACATCGCGCAAGGTGAAGCCGGCGCCGTCCTCGCAGTCGCCGAAGCAACCGCGCGCGCGATTCAGATGGTCGCTGAAACGATACGGCAGCCAGGCGGACTCGAGGCCGTCAACCTGCGCGTTGCCGATCGTTTCGTCGACGCCTTCAGTAATCTGGCGAAGACCAACAACACGCTGATCGTGCCCTCAAACGTCGCCGACATCTCGACTCTTGTCGCTTCGGCGCTTACGGTGGTGAAGGCGCAACCTGCGCCGCGCTAGGACTTCTTATCCGCAACATGATCGCCAGCTATGAAATAGCGCTCGCACGATCGTCCGACGCGGCAGCGATCGCTTCGTTGTCAAGGGATGCGATTGAGCGTGGACTGAGCTGGTCGTGGACGCCGCAGCGCGTGCTGCGGAGTATTCGTGATGAGGCGACGAACACGATCGTGGCGCGCGAGCGCGGTACGTTGACAGCGTTCGCAATCATGAAGTACCGCGAAGAGGACGCGCACCTGCTGCTGATGGCAGTTCAGGCGGTGCGTCGGCGCCAAGGCATTGCGTCGGCTCTGCTCGATTGGCTCGAGGTTACCGCGAGAGTTGCGGGAATCGCTTCGATCCGAGTTGAAGCGCGCGAAACGAATTTCGCGGCGCGCCAGTTTTACGGCAAGCACGGTTACCGGCAGGTTGAGCTGTTGCGAGGCTATTACGAAAATCGCGACGACGCGGTCGTCCTGAAAAGGTTGCTGCGCTGTTAGCGGGTTCGTTGTTTCAGCAACCGACTCTGCTCGCGCTTCCAATCTTTATCGGCCTGATCGGCCCTTTTCTCGAATTGCCGCTTACCTTTCGCCAGACCCACTTCGAGCTTTATGCGCCCTTTGCTGTAGTGCATGTTCAAGGGCACCAGTGAGTAACCGGCGCGCTCGACTTTACCGATCAACTTACGTATCTCAGCCGCATGCAGCAGAAGCTTGCGAGTGCGCGTCGGCTCGGCTTTCACGTGCGTCGACGTCGTCGACAGTGGACTGATATGCGCGTTGAGTAGATACAGCTCGCCGCTACGCACGACCACGTACGCTTCGTTTAGCTGAACCTGGTTTGCGCGGATCGATTTGACTTCCCAGCCTTCGAGCGCAATGCCGGCTTCGTAGCGCTCTTCGATCGAATAATCGTGCTGCGCCTTTTTGTTCTGAACAATCGTCACCGCAAGAAGCGCGAAGGATCACACGCGCGCCATCAATACAATCCGGCTT
>DATEOP010000401.1:0-6431 GCA_035274065.1 Burkholderiaceae bacterium | reverse complement strand
GAGCCGAGCATGAACGGCCGCCGCATCTACTGGCCGCGCGGCAAAACGCTCGGCGGGTCGAGCGCGATCAACGGGTTGATCTACATGCGCGGGCAGCGTGAAGACTACGATCACTGGCGTGCGAGTGGCAACATTGGCTGGGGTTACGACGACGTGCTGCCGTATTTCATTCGCAGTGAACACAATCAGCGCGGTGGCAATGCGTTTCATGGCGCGGACGGTCCGCTGCTGGTATCGGACATCGTGCCCAAGCATCCGCTGATCGAAGCATTCATCGACGGTGCCACAACATTGGGAATTCCTCGCAACGATGACTTCAACGGAGCAACCCAGGAAGGTGCGGGCTACTTTCAGTTAACGACGTGGCGTGGATGGCGCTGCAGCGCTGCGGATGCGTACTTGAAGCCTGTGCGCCGACGGGCGAACTTACGCATCGAAACTCAAGCACATGCGACTCGGCTCGTGCTTGAAGGCCGGCGCGCAGTCGGTGTCGAATATCGGCAGAGCGGCCGCGACCTGCGTGCGCGCTGTACTCGCGAGGTCTTGCTGGCGGCTGGTGCGATCCAATCGCCACAGCTGTTGCAGTTGTCGGGAATCGGGCCGGCACCGCTGCTCGCGCAGCACGGCATCGAAGTCGTGCATGACATGCCTGGCGTTGGCGAAAACCTGCAAGACCATCTGCAGATCAGGCTGATCTACGAGTGCTCACGCCCAATCACCACCAACGATGAGCTGCGATCGCTCTACGGCCGCGCCAAAATCGGCATGCAATGGATCGTGGCGCGGCGCGGACCGCTCGCAGTCGGAATCAACCAGGGCGGCTGCTTCATGCGCGCGCTAGCGGAGTCGCGAACGCCCGATATCCAGTTTCACGTCGCTACGTTGTCCGCGGACATGGCGGGCGGTGCGGTGCATCCGTTTTCGGGCTTTACGCTTTCAATCTGTCAACTGCGACCGGAATCGCGTGGACGCGTTGCGATCAAGTCGCGCGATTCGTTCGAGCCGCCGTCGATGCAGCCACGCTATCTGACCACCGAGCTCGATCGCCGGACCACGGTGGCCGGCATGCGCGCGGCGCGCGCGATCGCGCAGTCAGCGCCGATGCGCCCATTCGTCCGGCGCGAGGTGAAGCCGGGAGAGATAGCAGAGGACGATGCTGCGTTACTGGAGTACGCGCGCGACAACGGCGCGACGATCTTTCACCCATCGGGCACGTGCAAGATGGGAAATGATGCGATGGCAGTCGTCGACGCCCGGCTCCGCGTTCACGGCGTCGGCGGGCTGCGCGTGGTCGACTGCTCGATCATGCCGCTGCTGGTCAGCGGCAACACGAATGCTCCCGCGGTGATGATCGGCGAGAAAGCGGTCGATATGATCCGTGAAGATCAGCGCCACGCGCGCACTTAAATGGCCGTTACCCGTCAACCGTTCACGATCTATCGGGCACGTCGTATCCACACGATGGATCGCACGCAACCCATTGCGGAAGCGGTCGCGGTCAGCGATGGACGGATCCTAGGGGTCGGCGATGCGGCAACACTGGCCGCATGGGGAAAGCACCGCGTCGACGATCGCTACGTCGATCGCGTGCTGATGCCTGGTCTGATCGAGGGCCACAGCCATCTGCTCGAAGGTGGCATCTGGGACTACCCGCATGTCGGCTTCTTTCCGCGGCAATCGCCCGACGGAACCCTGTGGCCGGCGCTGCGCAGCATCGATGCGGTCATCGAGCGCTTGCAGAAGGCCGAGTCCGATTTGCGCGACCCCGCAACGCCGCTGGTTGCATGGGGATTCGATCCCATTCTGTTTCGGGGCCCGCGAATGGTGAGGGCAGACCTCGATCGAGTTTCAAAGCAGCGACCGATCGCAGTCATCCACTCGAACTTTCATGTGCTGAATGCGAACTCGGCGATGCTCGCGTGGGTTGGCATCACGCGTGACTCTGATGTCGATGGAGTGGTGCGGGATGAGCACGGCGATCCGACTGGCGAGCTGGCCGAAATGGCGGCGATGTTCCCGGTGTTTCAGCGCATCGGTGATCCGTTTCGCGCTGGGCGCACCGAGCGTGCAGTCTGGAACTTCGCGCGACTCGGGCAGGCTGCAGGTGTGACGACGGCGGCAGATCTGACTAACGATCTGTCCGATGAAAGCGTTGGGAGTCTGCAGTCGGCAACCGCGAGTGAAGACTTTCCGCTCCGCATCGTTGCCGCGTTTTTCGGTCTCGGTATTGATCCGCGGTTGGGCATTGGACAGGTGCGCGATCGGCAGAAGCTGAATGACTCGAAGCTGCGATTCGGGCCCGTCAAGTTAATGACCGACGGGTCCATCCAGGCTTTCACGGCGCGACTCCGTTGGCCGGGCTACTACAACGGACATCCGAATGGCATCTGGAACATCGCACCGGCGCAGTTGAATGACGTTGTCGCCGCATATCACGACGCCGGATTGCAGCTGCATATCCACGTGAACGGTGACGAAGCATCCGAAGTCGCGATTGCGGCGCTGGCCGGCGCGATTGGACGCAATGGTCGACCCGATCATCGGCACACGTTGCAGCACCTGCAGATGGCCGACGAGGCGCAGTTCCGGCGTATCCGCGCGCTGAACTTGTGCGTGAACCTGTTCGCCAATCACATTTATCACTGGGGCGACATCCATCACGATGTGACGATGGGCCCGGAGCGCGCACACAGGATGGATGCAGCCGGAAGCGCGCTCGCACACGGCATTCCTTTCAGCGTGCACTCTGACGCGCCGATCACGCCGATAGCGCCGCTTTTCTCCGCCTGGTGCGCCGTCAATCGCATGACCGTGTCGGGGCGAGTACTCGGCGAGAACCAGCGCATCGGTGTGGCTGACGCGCTGCGTGCGGTCACACTTGGTTCGGCGTACACACTGCACATCGACGACGAAGTGGGCAGCATCGAAGTCGGCAAGCGCGCAGATTTTGCAGTACTTGCCGACGATCCATTGCAGTTGCCACCCGAAGCATTGAAAGATGTTCGGGTCATCGGCACGATGGTCGGCGGTATCCCGTTCGAATCGCCGACAGCAACTTAGCGGATCAGCGAGGTCCGAGTGGCTGATTCGCGTGCGGTGCCGCTAACCGTCATTGGCGGCTTTCTGGGTGCCGGCAAGACCACTTTGCTGAACGCGTTGCTTGCGCAAACCGATGACCGTCGCATTGCCGTGCTGGTCAACGACTTCGGCGACTTGCAGATCGATGCGGCGCTGATAGCACAGAGCACCGCTACGACGATCAGCTTGCGCAACGGTTGCGTGTGCTGCTCTCTGGCAGGCGGACTCATCAACGCATTATCGGAGTCGCTCGCAATCGATCCGCGGCCCGATCATGTCGTCGTCGAAGCCAGCGGTGTCAGTGATCCGCGCCGCATCGCGCAGGTCGCTCGCAGCGGGGCAGGCTTTTCGCCAGAAGCCACCGTGGTGGTCGTCGCTACAGATCAAATCGAGGAGCTGGCGTGCGACCGCTATGTCGGTGACACCGTCACGGCGCAGCTGGCAGCAGCCGATCTGCTGATATTGAGCAAGATCGATCTTGTCGATGCGTCGCGCAAGCCGCAGGTACGTCAGTGGCTCGCGACATCGGCGCCGCACGCTACGTTGATCGAAGCACTGAACGGCGATGTTCCGATCGAACTGGTGCTCGGCCCGACGGCGCAAGCTGTGTCATTGCGCGGATTGAAGGAAAGTGATCACGGCGATCACGGCGAGCGCTTCACCGCGCACGTATTTCGGTGCGCGATGCCGCTTGGCGAAACGAAGCTGAATTCAGTAATTCAACAACTTCCGCCCGGCGTCTTTCGGTTGAAGGGCTTGGTGCGGCTGGATTCGAATCCGCAGCGGCTACGGCTGGTTCAAGGCGTTCGAACGCGCTGCTCGATCAGCGATGCGCCGCCGCACATCGAACAAGAAGGATCTACGCTCGTTGTGATCGGCGCCAAGGGCCTGCTTAATGACTCAGATCTTGCGGGAATGCGCGACCTGTTCAACGGCCACTGAGTCAGAGGAACTTCCGTAGGTCCGGCGCCGGCGGCCGACCGACCACTTCTTGCACCGCCGTGGCCACCTCGAGCAGGTGCGCATCCTCACCGGGCGCACAGCAAAGCTGCAACCCGACTGGCAGAGTTCCGCCAAGATGGTGAATCGGCAACGAAACACCGCACTGCCCGAACATATTGCCGGGCCGCGTGTTTTGCGTGTTCAGCTTGTTCCACGCGCCGGCCTTCTCCACCGAGTCGTAGTCGGCTGCGGGGCCGGGTACGACCACGACGGTCGGCGTGATCCATGCATCCAGACCACGCATCCGTTCGCGTGCCAATGCGATCAGCTCAACACGTCGCTTGTCGTAACGCACATATTCGTCGGCGGAGACGTCCAGTCCCATGCTCGCGCGCGCCTGTACCACCGGATCCATGTCTTTTTTCTTGGCGACAAAGCGCTCGCGACCAAAGAACGCAAGCCACTCAGCCGGCAACAGGCGAGCAAACAAGGCGTCGTGTTCGTTAGCTTCGGGAATGGCAATCTCAATAACGCGCGCGCCGCTCGAGCGAAGGCGGGCCAATGCCTCGTCGAAGCACGCTCTCACATCGTCGTCGACATTGTCCAAAAAGTGCTGCGTCGGCAGACCCAGTACGAGTCGATCGATGGACGGCACCGTTGCAGCAGGTTGGCCGCGCATCGCCGCCTCGACGAACGCAGCATCGGCCGCACTGCGTGTGAACACACCGAGACTGTCCAGGCTCTTCGACAGTGGAAAAACACCTTCGGTTGGCCAGTGATCGGGACTCGCCTTGTATCCGACGACTCCGCAGAGTGCAGCCGGCCATCGGACGGAGCCGCCGGTGTCGCTGCCGAACGTGATCGCCGCCAGCCCCGCCGCCATCGCTACCGCCGAACCATGACTCGAGCCACCCGTCATTCGCGCAGTCTGCGCATCACACGGATTCCACGGCAAGCGGTGTGTCAGATTGATGCCGCCCATCGCGAACTCGGTCGTAACAGTTTTGCCGAGGAGCACGCATCCGGCGCGTTCCAGTGCCGTCACAAACGGACCCTGTGCCGGTACCAGTTCGCTCACATCGACGCGACTGCCGGCATTCGTGGGCATGCCGCGCACGCTGTACAAATCCTTCAGTGCGATCGGAAGGCCCATCAATGGCCCCAGGTCACTGCCTGCAGCACGCATGGCATCGACCGCAGTTGCACGCGACAGTGCACCTTCGTGATCAATGTGCGAGTAGGAAGCCAGACGTGGCTCCAACGCATCGATGCGTCCGAGGAGGGCCTGCGTTACGTCGCGCGAGCGAATCCGCCCTGCGCGAAAGGCCGCGGCGAACGACTGCAGACTAAGGTCATCGAATGGAAACTCGGGCAGAGTCACGGCAGGCCTTTCATGTGCTGCTTGCTGCGCGGCGCTCGCTCCAGGCGCGGCCGGGCACTGCCGCCAGAAGCTCGCGCGTATACGCGTGTTGCGGCTGAGCGAAGACACTTGTTGTCGTCCCCATCTCAACGATTTCGCCGTGGCGCATTACTGCGATCGAATCGCAGACCTGCGCTGCGACGCGCAGATCGTGCGTTATGAACAGCATTGTCAGTCCGAGGCGCTCGCGGATCTCAGCAAGCAGCCGCAGCACTTGTTCCTGTACCGAAACGTCGAGCGCGGACACGGGCTCGTCTGCAACCAGAATTTCCGGATCGAGCGCCAGCGCGCGCGCAAGTCCGATCCGCTGGCGCTGACCGCCGGAGAACTCGTGCGGATAACGATCCGCGGCGCGTGAATCGAGCCCGACCAGCTCAAGCAGCTCGCGCGCACGTCGCATCGCCGTGGCCACGGACGTACCGTGCACGATCGGGCCTTCCGCGATCAGATTGCCCACCGTCTGACGTGGGTCCAGTGAGCTGTAAGGATCCTGAAACACCATCTGAATACGCTTGCGCAGCGGTCGAAGTGCAGACTGCGACAGTGCCGCAAAGTCGACATTACCGATTTTGATTTGACCCGCGTCGGGCTCGACCAGGCGCGTGACACAACGCGCGACCGTCGATTTTCCAGAGCCCGACTCGCCGACGATGCCCAGCGTCTCGCCACGTCGAATCTCGAAACGCACGGCCCTGGCTGCATTAACAGACCTGGCCGCTTTTCCAAACAGGCCGCGCCGCGTGCGGTAATTCTTTTCGAGTCCTGCAACATGCAACGCCACGGCTTCGTCCGAAAAGTCTTTGGCGCGCTCAACCGGGGCCAGGCCCGGCACGGCGGCAAGCAACATGCGTGTGTAGTCCTCGCGAGGAGTTTCCAGGATATCGGTCGCCGCACCCTGTTCGACCACGCGTCCGTGCTGCATCACGACGATGCGGTGCGCGATCTCTGCGACCACGCCGAAATCATGAGTGATGAACAGCACGGCCATGTG
>DATEOP010000400.1:0-5043 GCA_035274065.1 Burkholderiaceae bacterium | reverse complement strand
TTGTCGCGCTGCGCGGTCCATATGCGCGGATGCTGGTGACCGGTCGCTTCGTCGTACGCGCGGCTGACGTCAAACGGCAGACAATGATCGAAGATCACCCAATGCCCAAACTTGGGTTTCAGCGCGTCGTAAGTTTCCTTGTAGACGCTGCGCAAATCGCGTCCAGCGCCCGCTCCGCGCTTAACTGACTCGTACATGGCGGTAACGAACGCACGCGTGCCGTCGAGCCCGGCCTTCACTCGCTCCGGCGTCTGCAGCGCCGCACCACGGCCTGGCACTAACTTTTCAGGGCCAAGGGCCGCGACGGCATCGAGCGTTGCGGGCCAATCGGATAAATACGCGTCGCCGGTGTACGGCGTCGCATCGAACTCGACCAGGTCGCCCGAGAACAGAATTCGTTGCTGCGGCAACCAGACGACGGTGTCACCCTTCGTGTGACCGCGGCCCAGTTGCATGATGTCCACCTGCAGCTTTCCCAACATCAGCGTGAGCCGTTTCTCGAACACGATGGTCGGCCACGTAAGGCCCGGCACCGACTCGACCGCACGAAACAACCTTGGAAAGCGCTCGATCTCGCTCTTCATGTCGGCCTCGCCGCGCTCGACGATCAGGTCATGCGTATCGCGACTCGCAATAATGTGCTCTGCCCGGTAGCCCGATGCGCCCAGCACGCGCACCGCGTGATAGTGGGTCAGTACGACATACTTGATCGGCTTGTCGGTCACCTGCCGGATATGTCGGATCACGTCCTGCGCCATCACCGGCGTTGCCTGCGCGTCGATCACCATCACTGCGTTGTCGCCGATCACGATACCGGTGTTCGGATCGCCTTCGGTCGTATAGGCATACGCGTTGTCTGAAAGCTTGTCGAAACTCGCCAGTTTTTCTTCCAGATCAGCCTGCGATGCAAACTTCTTTTCCACGCTCGCTCCTATGCGCTCACATGATCCAATCGCCACGCCTGATACTTCAGCGCCAGCACCGCTCCGCCAATAATTCCCGCAACCGCAACGAACGAACCGACCGCCAGCGTCGACACACCTGACAGACCCTGACCCACCGTGCATCCAAGCGCAGTGACGCCGCCGAACCCCATTAGCGCCGCTCCGACCAGATGATTGGCAGTGTCTTCAGTGTCGCGAAATCCTTCCCATCGAAACTTGCCAGCAAACAGCGCATACGCCGCAGAGCCTGTGAGCATGCCAAACACTGCAGCAATGCCGATCGTAATCACCTTGCTCGTGTCGCTAAAGAACATCAGATAGTCAATCGTATAGGCCACCGGCGCGACAAACGACAGCGACTCCATGCGCCCCGAGTTGGTTCGTAAGAATGCTTCCTGCAGAGTGTTCGGATGTTCCTCAACGTGGCCGATCGTGCCCGAGACCACCCAGGCAGCGACGATGACTGCGCCAATACCAAGACCCGCTAGAAGATTGTCGAACGTGCGAAAGCTGCTATCGCGAAAGACCAAAACGAACAGAAAACCGGACACCAATACCGCCAGACCAAGCTGCAAGGTCGACTTCGATATTCCGATACTGGCCAGCAGCGAGGGCAGGTCCTGTGGCGTGGTTAGCCGCACACCCACCGGCTCGATGAAGCCGACTCGAAATACGGCCAGCAGCCCGCGCAACGTTATATAAGCAACGATGCCGAGGACTACAAGGACCACCAGCGACTTCAGGCTGCCTCCGCCTGCCCGCACCAGCGACTTCGATCCGCAACCTCCGGCCAATACCATGCCGAATCCGAACATCAGCCCGCCAATCAGGTAAGCAAGCGGCATGAAGCGTGGTGAGGTATAGAAGCTGTCTGCCGTGTCAATGACTCCGGCCGCCGCAAGAACATTGGTACCAAGTATTGCCACTGCTATTGCAAGCAGCCATTGGCGCATGCGGGTCCAGTCGCCGAAAGTGACGATGTCCGCAACGCTGCCCATTGTGCAGAAGTCAGTGCGTTGAGTAATTGCTCCGAAAGCGAAGGCCAGCCCAAAAATGCTCACGACAACCGTGGTCGCAAGCGCGGCCAGATCACCCTGCGGCACCATTCTTCGGCCAAGCCATGCTCGTCTCCTGGTGAATGGCTACCGTGTGGCGGGCAGTCGCTCGCGCGCCACCTTCGCAGCGTCGCTGTCTGGGTAGTCTTTGATCAAGCGACCCAGTGTGCGATTGGCAGAACGTTTGTCGCTTAGCTGCAGCTGGCTTTCGGCAATCGACAACAACGCATCGGGGGCGCGCGTCGAATCGCTGTATCGATCAACCAAGATCTGCTGCGCAGCGATGGCCGACTTATATTCCTTCAACGCGTAGTGTGAGCTGCCAATCCAGTAATGCGCAACGGGCACATAGGCCGATTGCGGATAGCGCGCAATGAACTGCTGGAAACTCGCGAGCGCACCCTTGAAGTCCGACGCTCGGAATTGCGACAGCGCCGCCTCGTACGCAGTCTGCTCGCTGCGATCTACAGCAACGGACTTCCCATCGACGGCGACCGTCGATGGCTCCATTTTTTTCAAGCGGGCATCAAGGTCGGCGTACAAATCGCGGTTGCGCTTTTGCAAGGTCGCGACTTCGTTGGTCAGCGCTTCGACCTGGCCGCGCAGCCGCGAAATCTCCTGCCGCAGCGTCTCCGTCTGATTGGCAAGCTCCAGTTGATTGCGCTGCGCGGCCTCCAGCCGATCGATCCTGGCCGACAGATCGGCGTCCTTCTGCTGCAGCAGGCGCTCCTGCTCCGTAAGTTTTGCGCGCAGCTCCAGAATCGCCTTGCGCGCATCGCTATCGGAAAAAAGCTGCGCGTGCGCCGGAAGCGCGAGCCAAAGCGCAATCAGCAAAGTGATCCACTTCACGTGTGACGCTCCCCAACAAGGAGCGACCGCGCCAACGGCCGCTCTGTTTTGCACTACGAGAGGCGCTCCAGCGAGCCGCCTGCTGCGTTATCGGTAGTTCAAGTCCGCACGGCGATTTTGCGCCCAAGCTTCTTCATTCGAGCCGGTGCTCCGGGGCTTTTCCTCACCGAAGCTGACTGTTTCCACCTGCGAGTCCGCGACACCCAACAGCATCAGGCGTTGCTTGACCGCCTCCGCCCGCTTCTGCCCGAGCGCGAGGTTGTATTCCCGACCCCCACGCTCGTCCGTGTGTCCCTCGACAGTCACGCGACGCTGCTTATTGGTGCCGAGATAGCTGCCATGCGTCTGCACGATCGGCTGATACTCACTCTTGACGACAAAGCTATCAAAGTCGAAGAAGACGCTGCGCTTGGACAGCGGATTGTTGGGATCGTTAAGCGGATCCAGGGCGCGGCCGGCTTGGGCATCAACCGAAGCAACGGCGCGCGGATCCGGGCCGCTCTTCGTATCAGTCGCCGGAGTGGCGTCGACTATCGGCGCCGCGGGCTGCTCATCGAGGTTGACCGACGAACAGCCGACCAGGGCGAAGATCGCAGCGGCGGTCAGCAATCCGCCGCCAGAAAGATGATTAAGTCTCATGATTTACTCCTGTCACTTGATGCACTTCACTTGATAAAAGGCCCCCACGTCGGTTCGCGTATATCGCCGCCTGGACCCGACAAGCGCGTCCGCACACGACCGTCCGTAGATGCTGATGCAAGGATTCCGCGGCCGTTGACTTTAGTCGCATACAACAACAATCTTCCATTCGGCGCGAAGCTCGGTGACTCATCACTGGTCGTGTCGGTCACGAGCAGTTCCTGGCCGGTGGCAACGTCAAGTACGTAGACCTGCAGGCGGCCGCCGCGCCTTCCGATGTAAGCAATCTGTTTTCCGTCGGGGCTAACGCGCGGGCTGATGTTGTAGTCACCGTTGAACGTGACGCGTTGCGCCCCTCCACCTGAAACCGGCATCCGGTAAATCTGCGGCCCGCCGCCACGATCTGACGTGAAGTAGATCGAACTGCCGTCTGCACTGAAAGCAGGCTCCGTGTCGATGCCGGACGAGGTTGTGAGTCGCCGTACATTCGAACCATCCGCGTTCATCAAGAAAACTTGTGAGTTGCCCTCGCGTGTGAGCGTCACTGCAAGCGAGCGCCCGTCAGGAGACCACGCAGGCGCGCTGTTTGATCCGCGAAAGTTCGCTACGGCGCGCCGTTCTCCGGTTCCAACAGAATGTACATAGACGACCGGCTTGCCTGATTCGAATGAAACATAAGCAAGGCGTGTGCCGTCAGGAGACCACGCGGGCGAGATGATCGGCTCGCGCGAGCGAAGGGCGGCTTGCGAATTGAATCCGTCCGCATCGGCAATGTGCAGCTCCCATGACTTGGGTGACGTCTGCACGACATACGCAATGCGGGTCGCAAACACGCCTCGCTCGCCCGTGATCTTTTCGTAAATGCGGTCGGCGATGCGGTGTGCCGTCAAACGTAAGTCCGCGGCAGTGCTGACGTACGACAGACCGTCGAGCTGTGCCTGCTTGACCGTATCGTGCAGGCGGTAGCGCACGTCGAAGCGACCGTCGGCCAGCCGTGCAATGCTGCCGACCGTCAGCGCATCGGCACCGCGCCCTTTCCACTCGCCAAAATTGATGGTGGCGTTTTCGGCCAGTGGCTGGTTACCGGCGTCGACAATTCGAAACAATCCGCTACGCATCAGGTCCCCGCGAATGATCGAATCGATCTCGGCGGGCGGAGCCTGGCCGTCGCGCGCGAAATTCGCAACTGAAATCGGAAACTGCTGGCTTCCGACGCCTGTGATTTGCACTTGCAATTGCGCGACCGAGGCGCAAGGCATCGCGCTGAATACAAGGGTCGCCAGTGCCGCACACAGGGCTCGGCGCATCACAATGGGTTTTGCGCCTTCTTTTTCAGATAGCTTTGACATTGAATCGAGTATAGACAGAGAGGCAAGCTAAACGTCACACACTTGATCAGGGTTATCGCGCGTCAACGCGTCTCCACAGGATCGAACAACAGACGCACCGAACGCGGCATCGTTCCCTCTCGCGGCGGCGGAAAGGGATCGCACCGGCGTATTGCGCGCTCGACCGCCTGATCGTATGCGGCTAGCCCACTGCCCTTGATCAGGCGC
>DATEOP010000399.1:0-2193 GCA_035274065.1 Burkholderiaceae bacterium | reverse complement strand
GCGATATTCGGCACCATCAGCCGTACGCTGGCGAACGCCGCCAGCTGAACAATCAGCGCGACCGCCGACCACAACAGCATATCGAGCAGCGACACGCTGTTGACGACAACGCTCGCGAGCGGCAGCGCGAAACCAATGACGGCTCCGCCAAGACTGGTCGCCGCTGCCGCGTTACCCTCGCGAATCAGCTTTATCTCCGGGTACGGTGTAATCACCACGTAAAGCGCTAGGCATACCGCCAGCAACACCAGCGACATGCCGAAAAACGCAGCGAAGTAAGGCAGTCCGGCCAGCGTTTCGAATGCAGTGTTTCTCATTGAGTCTCCCGGCTCCTGCTCATTGCTGCTCGAAATAGTGCGGCACAAAGCGACTTGTATTGCGTGTGATCGCCGACGCGTCTTCGCGAACGCCGATGCCCGCCGGCTTGTCGCCGACGACCCACGAGCCGATCAATGCGTAATCATCACCAAACTTCGGCAACGGCGCGGCCGCCTGATAAACAAATCCTTCGGCGCCGTAATCACCTTCTGTCATGGTGACCATCCCACCGTCGACCACCGATACGTTAGCGCCCTCACGCGCAAGCTTCGGCTTCTTCACATACTTCGAGCCGAGCGCCGACGGCTCGTAGTAAGCCGGCAGCAGGTTCGGATGATCGGGATACAACTCCCATAGGACGACGAGGATCGCCTTGTTCGACAACAGCATCTTCCACGCAGGCTCGATCAACCACATTGTGCTCGTCAGCAACGCTGGCCCGAAGTCTTCACGTACCAGCCACTCCCACGGATAAAGTTTGACAAGCATTTCGATTGGCACGTTGAACTCGTCGACAAACGTGCTGCCGTTCCACCCGATGCGCTCTACCGGCAAGGAGAACGTTTGCCATCCTGCCTGCATCGCGGTGTCGCGCAAATAGTCGAGATTGCCCCAATCCTCTTGGCTGTCGGCTACCGCGGTGAAATGCAAACGTGATGCGGTCGATCGAGCCCGCAGCTTCTGCCAGGCTGCCACCAGTTGCTCGTGTAACGAATTGAACTGATCCGCGTACGGTCGCACCGCCTGCAGCCAGTGCCACTGCGCGACGCTCGCTTCAAGGCACGCTGTCGGCGTATCGGCGTTGTACTCGAGCAGCTTGGGCGGTGCCACGCCGTCGTACGACAAGTCCATCCGGCCAAAGAGCGTGAAACCGGCAGGCTGATGATCGCGATACGCATGCCAGCTTCGCTCGATCGCGGGCACCCACTCGCGGGCTATTGCAAACTCTTCATAGCGCTGGCTGCCAACCACCTGCTGCGCAGCATTCAGCGTCATCTCGTGTAGCTCGGCGGTCGCCTCTTCCAGTTCATCGATCTCGGAGCTGTCAAAGACGTAGCAGCGCGACTCGTCCCAGTACGTGCCGTCGATCGAATGGTAATGAAAGCCGATCGATTCCATGTCGGTTTGCCACGTCCGTCGCGGCGCGAGAAGTTCGCGCCGCATCAGCCGCCAGACGTATATGACCGCGACGAAGATCCAAAACCGCCGCGCGAGGTCGGCGCTGTCGAAGAGCCGATGGCGCGGCCCTGCCGAGCGGGATCGACGAAGCTCGGATTGGCGTTTCGCCGCGCTTCACTCAAAGCCAGATTACGCGCACCCGCTGCGTAAAGTGGCCCCCAGAAAAGAAACCCGCCGGGATAACCGGAGCTTTGTACACGCTCGCAGCTCTCGGGACGGCCCCAGTCGGCCGCACAATCTTCCAGAGACGCGTAATGATCGCGCGCTGCGGGCGTCGACTGCTGATTGCACGCCACCAGGCTCACGGTTCCGATCAACACCAGCGTGATTTGCGTCGAGCAACGTCGGCGAATCATTCGCAACGTAACGTCAGCACTTCAGGTGTTCGAGACCTTGATCGTCGGCATCTTCAGCGACATGTCCTTCGCCTTCTCGGCGATTCGAACGGCAACCCTGCGCGCGATTTCTTTGTAGCGCTGCGCAACCGGACTATCCGGTTCTGCGATTACAGTCGGCCGCCCGGAATCAGCCTGTTCGCGAATACGGATATCGAGCGGCAGGCTGCCGAGAAAATCGACACCGTATTCAGTGGCCATTTTCTGCCCGCCCTCGGAGCCAAAGATATGTTCGGCATGGCCACAGTTGCTGCACACGTGCACCGCCATGTTTTCGACGATGCCGAGAATCGGCACGCCG
>DATEOP010000398.1:0-3536 GCA_035274065.1 Burkholderiaceae bacterium | reverse complement strand
AGAATGCGTTGCAGACGATCGCCGCGGTCAAGGACAAGATCCGATCACTGCAAGCGGGATTACCAGAAGGCGTTGAAATCGTTCCGGTCTATGACCGTTCGGAGCTGATCGAGCGCGCGGTCGATAACCTGACGGTCAAGCTGATCGAAGAGTTTTTGGTCGTCGCGATCGTCTGCTTCATTTTCCTGTTTCACCTGCGTTCGGCGTTCGTCGCGATTGTTTCGCTACCGCTCGGCATCCTCGCTGCGTTCATCGTCATGTACTACCAGGGCGTCAACGCCAACATCATGTCGCTCGGCGGCATCGCGATCGCGATCGGCGCGATGGTCGACGCCGCGGTCGTGATGATCGAGAACGCACACAAACATCTGGAGCGCTGGAATGAAGACCATCCGAACGAGCAGTTGCGCGGCGAAGCGCGCTGGCAAGTGATCGGCAATGCGGCGGCTGAAGTGGGACCTGCGCTGTTCTTCTCTTTGCTGATCATCACGCTATCGTTCATTCCGGTGTTCACGCTCGAGGCGCAGGAGGGAAGACTGTTCAAGCCGCTGGCGTATACCAAGACGTATGCGATGGCGGCTGCTGCAGGTCTGGCGGTCACGCTGATCCCAGTCCTGATGGGCTATCTGATTCGCGGCCGCATTCCCGCCGAGAAAGCGAATCCGATCAATCGGCTGTTGATTGCCGCGTATCGGCCGGCGCTTAATGTCGTGCTGCGCGCGCCGAAGCTGACGCTTGCGATCGCTGCAGTGTTGTTTCTGGTCAGCCTGCTGCCGCTGCGGCATATCGGCGGCGAGTTCATGCCGCGGCTCGACGAGGGCGATCTGCTGTACATGCCGTCGGCGCTGCCGGGGCTGTCGATCGGCAAGGCGACCGAACTGCTGCAGCAAACCGATCGCTTGATCAGAACGTTGCCCGAAGTCGCGCGCGTGTTTGGCAAAGCCGGCCGCGCCGAGACGGCAACCGATCCGGCACCGCTGGAGATGTTCGAGACGACCATTCAGTTCAAGCCGCGCGACCAATGGCGGCCGGGAATGACTCCGGAGATGTTGATCGAGGAGCTCGATCGCATCGTGCGGGTACCGGGGCTCACGAATATCTGGGTGCCGCCGATCCGCAACCGGATCGACATGCTGGCGACCGGCATCAAGAGCCCGGTCGGTGTGAAAGTGGCTGGTACTGACTTGGCGACGATTGACCGGATCACAACCGATATCGAGCGCGTGGTGAAGGATGTCCCAGGCGTCAGCAGCGCACTGGCCGAGCGCCTGACCGGCGGCCGCTACCTCGATGTCAATATCCGTCGCGACGCCGCCGCGCGCTTCGGCATGAATATCGCCGATGTGCAGTCGGTGATCGCGTCGGCTGTCGGCGGCGAAAACGTCGGCGAGACGGTCGAGGGGCTGCAGCGCTTTCCGATCAACGTGCGTTATCCGCGCGAGCTTCGCGATTCGCTGGAAAAGTTGCGGCGATTGCCGGTCATCACGGAACGCGGCACGCGATTGGTGCTATCGGACGTCGCCGATATCAGGATCACGGACGGCCCGCCGATGCTTCGCAGCGAAAACGCACGTCTTGCGGGTTGGGTCTACGTCGATATCCGGGGACGCGACCTGCGCGGTGCAGTGCTCGACATGCAGCGAGCCGTTAGCGAGAAAGTACAGTTGCCTGCCGGTTACTCGGTGTCATGGTCGGGCCAGTTCGAGTTTCTCGAGCGTGCCACAGCGAAGCTGAAAGTTGTGGTGCCGTTCACGCTGCTGATCATCTTCGTGCTGCTGTATCTGACCTTTAAGCGCTTCGACGAAGCGGCATTGATCATGGCGGCGCTGCCATTCGCGGTGATCGGCGGCATCTGGCTGCTTTATCTGCTTGACTACAACATGTCAGTTGCAGCAGCGGTCGGATTCATAGCGCTGGCTGGTGTAGCCGCTGAGTTCGGCGTGATCATGCTGCTGTATCTGAAGCAGGCGTGGGACGCGCGCGTTGTTGATGGAAAAACCAGCGAGGACGATCTGCTCGATGCGATTCGCGAAGGCGCGGTGCTGCGCGTGCGGCCGAAGGCAATGACGGTTGCGGTGATCATCGCCGGGCTGCTGCCGATCATGTGGGGCGCAGGCACTGGCTCCGAAGTGATGCAGCGCATTGCCGCACCGATGGTTGGCGGCATGATCACCGCACCTTTGTTATCGATGTTCGTAATCCCGGCTGCGTATCTGCTGATGCGCCGGCCGCGCGAACGGCAGCGACTTAGACGGGTGTTCTGGAAGAGACGTCATGCGTCAGCCTAAAGGGCACCACCGACATTACAAACATCCGCGAGCGACGGCTTCGCTCAATCAACCTAACAAGGAATCGAAATGAAAAAACTCTTCGTACCCACCCTCGCTGCGCTGCTGTTGTCGGCAACCGCGTCCATCGCACAGCAGAAGATGGACGACATGAAAGGTATGGACATGGGCAAGAAGCCGGCCGCAGCGACGCAGTCAACGCATAAAGCCGTCGGGACAGTTACCAAAGTCGATGCCACGGCGGGCACCGTGACGCTCGATCACGAACCGGTTAAAACCATGAACTGGGGCGCTATGAGCATGGGGTTCAAGGTTGCCGATAAGTCACTGTTGGACAAAGTGACCAAAGGAAAAAAGGTCGAAATCGAGTTCAAGCAAGTGGGAAAGGACTATGTCATCACCTCGTTGAAGTGATACTGCCGTCGATGACTTCTGAGACGACACTAGCGACTCAGTGATCACCACGGGTCATGAAAAAGTCAACTTATTGGCTTCTTGGTGCGGCCATCATTCTTGCGGCGATCTCCGTCGAGTGGTTGTTCTCCCTTTCGGCTTCAACGCGCCGCGACCCTGACGAAGCACGCCTGGTCGTGATTGGGGAGACGGTCTATCGGAACCATTGTGCGAGCTGCCACGGCGCGAAGCTGGAAGGCGAACCAGACTGGAAAACCCGCAAACCGAACGGCCGCTTTCCCGCCCCGCCGCACGACGAGACCGGTCACACGTGGCATCACGCGGACGAAACACTGTTCCAAATTACGAAGACAGGGCTGAAGCCTCCACTGGCGCCCGTGGGATACGAGAGCGACATGCCAGCCTTCGGCGGCGTTCTCACCGACGAGCAGATATGGGCAGTGCTTGCATTTATCAAAAGCAAGTGGCCGGAGAAGATACGGAAGCGACATAGCAGCCTTAACAAGAAAGCTTCGAGTTGAGGCGTGTTGCAGTCTCGATGACGGAACGTGGTGCACTGGTGTCCGCGACTGGCTCGGCGATCCATTGATGACGCGACCGGGTCGTTGGAGCGCTTTCACGAGCCAGCCGGAGCTGAATGTCGCCGTCTTCGCGCTGCTGCTGAATTACCCGTGGGAGTTTTCGCAAGTGCCATTGTTTGCCGGCATGGCGGACGCTCCGCATTGGAGTGCGATCAAAGTATGCGCAGCGGCCACGCTGGGCGACATCGTCATCGTGCTGATTGCCTACTGGGTTGTGGCTGTCCTTGCGCGAACGCGAAGTTGGATCGCTGCA
>DATEOP010000397.1:0-2608 GCA_035274065.1 Burkholderiaceae bacterium | reverse complement strand
ACAAACCGCGGGCAAGCGCGGTACCACCAACGAGCCAAAGCGCGTCCTTGCTCTACGCGGGCGCGTCGCCGAAGGTCCGTTCGCACGCGGCAGCAAGAGCGAGCACATTGCTGTTTTTTTGGAGACGCCCGTGGAGCGCTACGTCTTACGGCGCCGCGACGGACCTGCGTACGCGGATCCGGCGCTACGCGGGTTAATCGGTTGCAACGTTGAATGCGACGGAATTGTCGTTTCGTATGTACTAATCGCCGATCGTATCGAACCGATAAGCGAACCGGTCTAGACACTTTCGGTCCGCAGCAGGTGGTCCTGCGGATTCCCATAGTGCTGATACGCGCCCCAGGTTGATTCCATGCCTTCGTCGAACACCGCACGCCGCGCGACGTTCAACGCGGAGCCGATCGAAGCTCGCTGCAGCAGCGCCTGATAAAACGTGCTCGCGATCGTAAGCGCCTGTGCATCGTCGACCGGCCAGCCGGTTCCAATGTAATTAGGCACGCCGCGCTCGAAGAACGCCTGCGCAATCGTCGCCAGTCCGCGCGAAAGTTCATCGGCTGCAAAAGGCTGCCCCGCGTGCAACACACCCGAGAAGCACGCGTTCGCAAACACCAGCCGCGGCACGGCGCGCGCTCGGAAAATATCGTGCGCAGTAAGAACAGTATCGGCGCCGAAGATCCATCCACTGGCCTCCGGTGTCTTCGCGTTGTAATCGCCATGGCCGGCGTAATGAACGATGTCGAAATCACCGGTCAGCAAAAGCGCGAGGATTTCTATCGGATCACACTCTCCGGCACCGATGCGTTCGACCACTTCGATCTTCAGCTTGCCGCTGCCAAAGTCGCGACCGTTGGCGCTTTTCAGAATATCGGCCACACGCCGACCTTCGACACGCGCGCCCTGCAACTGCAGCTCACGCTCTGGCGCCGGGTCGGCGATCACCAAGACGTTCAGGTGATTGTTGACGGGGGGACTGAGACCGGGCGCCTGCGACAGTAACGTTCGAAACTGCCGCGATAACTGCAAATCAGTTCCGAGCCAGCGCAGCGATGCGGCTCCGCTGCGAGACGGAAAGCACGCCATCTCCCACGGAAAGCCTGCGGTCGAGCGATCGACGATCAGGCGCAGCGGCTGGCCGCCGTCGAGCACGTCTGCGAAGTCATGCGGCACCAGGTAGTCATATAGCAGCCGGCCATACTTCTGCTGCTCCTCGCGCGTGTTCGCTTCACGCACAGCGCGCGCAGCCTCGGACGCAAAATTCTCATTCACTTTGACTTCGCGCACTGGAACAACCGCCTGTTGGCTCAGCGCGGAGAAACGATAAACGCCGGCATCGTCGGGTTTAGCTTCAACGGTAATCCGCACTTCATCAGTGCGCGAGGAAGTGGCGTCATGTTTTGGCGCTGCGGGTTTTCGCTCGCGACGTTCGGAGGCGCGTGCGCGCCTGACTTCCTGAGGAGTCGCTTTTTTCACGGTGATCTGAGCCGACGACAAGGTTCGCGTCTCCCCGAGCTGCAGCAGTTTTTCGGTGAGCTCGAAGTAGCGCGCCGCCGAGCGCTCGACAATGATCACCTGCAGCTTCTTAGGCGGTACTTTGTCCGCGCCGCTGTGCAACTGCGCAAGCCCGTTGCCCAGCCCTTCGAGAATCTCGCGCAGTGCGGTCTCGCGATCCAGATTGCCGTTGCCGGCACCGACCAGCACGGTGGCAATCGTCGAATAGCCCAGCGCGCTTGCGCCCTGCGCAACATTCGACATCACGAGTCGCAAGTCGGTCGCACCAAAACGGCCGAACTCGCCCATGCCCGCTATGACGACCGACTGCGCGCCGAGCCTCCCTGCGGTTGGGATGTAGAACGTCTCACCGAGCGTGCCTGCGATCATGCCTTGCCGCACCGCGCGTGTTATCCAGCCACCGAGCTTGTTGTCGATTGCGCCGATCGCATTGGTGGGCACGACGCCCCGGTAATGTCCGACGACAACCACTGGGGCCGCAATCTCGACGACGTCACCGAACTTTATTGCAACCTGCAACTGCGGCTGGCTTGTCGCGGCGGTCTTTGCACGGGATGACATCGGCGCCGCGGGCGGCCTCGGCATTGATCGTGTGCTTGAGCCCAGCGCGGCTTTGATAATTGCTTCCTCCGCGAAGCGCTTTTCCTCGTCGCTCAGCTGCGACTCGCTGCTGACATTGCGACTTGCAATACGTCCGAGATCCTCGAGCAGACGCTTGTCCGCGGCGGTCCGGTATGCGCGCATCGAGTGCATAACGCGTTGCGCGCCGCGCAGTACAGTCGTGCCGAGCACGTCGGTGGTGCCGGTTTGAAGCAGTTCATCAACTGCGCTCAGTACCGATTCATTGCGCGCCAGATCGCCGTGTGCCTCTTCGACGAAATAGGTGCGCACGCCTGGCAGCAGGCCGAGCTCGTGCGATACGCGCCCATCACCGTCGCTTGTCAGCTCATATTCAAATTCGCCGGGAGCGACAATCGACATACCGGCGGGTGTGACCTGCTTGCATCCGGCTACATAGATCATGCGCGCCGGATCGATTGCGGCTTGTTCGAGGTCGGTGTGGAATTGAAACGTGCGACTCAGATGCAGTTGCGACACC
>DATEOP010000396.1:0-3441 GCA_035274065.1 Burkholderiaceae bacterium | reverse complement strand
GCCATATCTGTCTGAGGCCGAGAGATGCGACCGCGTCGGTTTACTTTCTGACGGAAAATTACTCGCTGTTGGAACACCGGCTGAGTTGAGATCCGCACACGAGGCGAACGTGGTTGAGTTCGACGCCGCGCCTTCCGCGGTCGCCATCCTAAGAGGAATGCTAAAGCCCTGGCGAGTTTGGCCTGTCGCCGGACGCATCCACGCCATCGCTGACGGCGATGCGCAAACCGGGGTGCGCGAGCTTTCCCAACAGTTGTCGGAAGTCGGGATCGTTATGGAAAGAGTCCAGACGCGACCGCTCTCGCTCGAAGATGTGAGCGTCCTGCTGACGGCGGACCGTCGTGGCCGAACGTTGGTTTAGGTACTAAAACTTTTCATGCGACGAACCATCGCACAAATCCGGAAAGAGTTGGACTCGATGCGACACGACAAGACAGTCGTCGCCCTGTTTCTACTCCTGCCCTTTGTTCAGATCTACGCGTGGACAACTTCTCCCTCCCTGGTGCCTTACGGTTTGACGGTCGCTGTTCAGGATCTCGACCGCACCCCGCTATCGCAGCAGTACACCGACGCGATCCGTGCGGCTCTCAGTTATGAAGTTATTCCACTCGCGCCGGGTCAACGTTACGAGCCACTGCTTGATCGAGCTGAAGCTCGCGCGGCTGTTGTGATCCCGGAAAACTTCCAGCGCGATTTCTACGCCGGCAAGACGGTCGAAGTGCAATGGGTGATCGAAGGGACGCAGCTCAAAGCCGCCGGCAAAGTCAAAAGCGGCGCCGCGGGTGTGACGAACTACGTCATGTCGAGTCTTCGTCCGCCCGGGGGATCACCGCCGATCCAGCCTAAGGTGCGGTACTGGTTCAATCCGGGAAAGAAGGGCTATCACTATTACGCCCCGGGAGCCTTTGTGATTGGAATCGCGCTCTTCACTCCGCTGATGGCGGCACTTTCGTTTTCGCGCGAACGGGCGAGGGGTGCAACCGTCCGCGCATTTACGTCGGACATAAGCGCTCACGAATTTGTTATCGGAAAGATAGCCGCCTACTCACTTGTCGGGCTGGTGCAGGCGGCGCTCTGCTTTGCGTTCATCATGCAAATGTTCGAGCTCGAGCCGGTGGGGGATCCGATACCGTTTCTTTGCGGGACGGTGATCTACACCGTATGCAATGTGACGGTTGGCGCACTGATCGGCGTCGCGGTCGAAGGCGAAGTACCCGCGATCGGGATGGCGAAAACTTATGGCGGCGTGCTCTCCTATGTTTTCTCCGGTCACCTCTTTCCACTGACGCACACACCTTATCCATTCGGCTGGCTGCCGGACGTTTTGCCGGCCACGCACTTTCACTTCATCGCCCGTGATTTCTTTCAGCGGGCGGTCGGATGGACTGGCGTATGGGACAGCACGGCGATATTGATCGCTATGACGCTCGTTGCCTACTTTTTTGTCTGGCGAAAGATACGCAAGCTTATGGGGGGAGCGTAAGACATGTCGCGGCTTCCTACTGCACGTCTTTGGGTGATCCTCCGCAAGGAGTTTGCGGTGGTTCGGAACGATCCTGGCTTGATCCTTAAGCCGGCGGTGGCGCTAACGCTCGTGTTGATGGCTGTAGTGTATCTCGTCGATTCCGACAACGACACGGTGCGACTTGGTATCGTCGACGAGAGCCGCTCTGAATACAGCCGCGATCTGCGATCGCGCTACGATGCGGCACTGGTCTTCGAGATCACTGCGTTCGCCTCGGCAGCAGAACTAAACGAAGCGATCGATCTGGCTGAGATCGACGCCGGATTAATTATTCCCGCGGACTTCGCTGCCGAGCGGGGA
Organism: Burkholderiaceae bacterium; assembly: GCA_035274065.1. Classification (GTDB taxonomy): domain Bacteria; phylum Pseudomonadota; class Gammaproteobacteria; order Burkholderiales; family Burkholderiaceae_F; genus JACCZX01. The sequence goes on along the minus strand of DATEOP010000396.1, from coordinate 1,616 downwards.
GCGGGACGTCCGGCGCAAGTACAGGTCATCGCGGACTCTACAAGTCCGAGTAACGGTTCGACCTTCGGTTCATATGTCCTCGGGGTGATCAGCGACTACAACCGCGCGCTTACCAGCTCCAGTGCGCCGCCAACACGCCGCGGTCAAATCACTGCGCGGGTGAACGTCCTTCACAATGCCGCGTTCGTATCGCGCTGGTATCTCTTCACCGGTCTCCTCGGCATTCTCTGGTTGGCTAACGTTTCACAAACCGTCGGCGTGCTCGTCATGAAAGAGAAAGAGCGCGGTGTGCTCGATCTTTGGCGTACGACGTCGGCAAGGCCTTGGGAGATCTTGTTTGCACGCACGCTGACTTACGTGGCGATGTTTTTGCCGACGGCGTGCGTCGCTCCACTCGTAGCCGGCCAACTGGTTTACGGTGTGCCGATGCGCGGAAGTATGTTCGACCTCTTGCTCGGAGCTACGCTGTTTCTCATCTGCGCATTATCGATCGGTACTTTGTTCGCTGTCATCTGCACTTCGATGCGACAGATGATGATGCTCCTGCTATTCACAACCTCGTGGCAGACCCTGATGTCAGGGGCCTTCGCACCGGTGGAAGCTTTGCAGACTTGGGCGCAACCGCTGGTTGTTTTGAATCCACTCGGTCACTGGGTCGTGATCATTCGCGGCGTCATGTTGAAGGGAGTGGGAATTGAGACGCTCCTGCCGCATTACCTGTCACTGCTTGGCCTTGGCGTAGCCTTGTTCATCTTGAGCGCGTGGCTCTACAACAGGCAGGCGCGTTGAAGGAATGAGACTCAAAACATATGACTGACGAGCCGAAAAAAAGACGAATGCAGGTGCTCATGCGCCGCGATCTGTGGCTGCAGGATGAAGGCTTGACCGTTCTTCTCGTTGCGCTCCTGCTTATGATCTTTGTCGTGAATCCGCTTGCCGCGGCGGGCGTCTTTCGCGGATACGCGGCGCTGGTTCACGATCTTTGGCTGGCCCTCACATTGCTTTCGGGAGTCTTCGCGATGGGATGGCGTCGAAAGGCTGCTCAAGTAGTAGTGCTCGCGGCAGTCGTGCTGTTCGCTCTGCGCGCGCTTGGGTTCGCCGGAGGCGTTGGCGGGCTGGTCGTGGACTTCGTGTTAACGATCTTTCTTTTGGTGACGCTGGGATTGATGGTGGTATGGCAGATACTTCGCGAAGGACCGATCACGAGACAGCGTGTTCAGGGTTCGATAGTCCTGTATCTTCTGCTGGGATTGATATGGGCCGAGGCGTATACGCTGGCGGCCCATCTCGACGCCTCTGCCTTTGCGGGAACTTTGCCTGAAGAACAGAACGCTTTATCGGCCCATCTGACCTATTTCAGTTTCGTAACACTAACGACTGTCGGATACGGCGACATTCTGCCCGCCAGTTTGGCGACGCGCTCGCTCGCCAACTTCGAGGGTCTCCTCGGAACGCTCTTCCCGGCCATCCTGATCGCTCGTCTGGTCTCAATGGAGATCGCTGCCCGTCAGGCAAACGACACGAACGAATAAGTCGCCTGAAATGAATCGCCGGCTTTCGGTTGACTGGAAGGGGAGAGGGGGAGAAAGGGAGAAAGGGAGAAAGGGAGAAAGGGA
>DATEOP010000395.1:0-10703 GCA_035274065.1 Burkholderiaceae bacterium | reverse complement strand
GGTCACATCGCTGCTTGTCTTCGGCGGCCTGTATCTGATCGGTGATCCGGTCGAGATCCTGGTCAATCCCGCGGCCGATCAGATCGAGAAGGATCGTGCCAGCAAGGCACTCGGGCTCGACAAGCCGATTCACCAGCAGTACGTGAGCTTCGTCGTCGGCGCATTCACCGGCAATCTCGGCAACTCGTTTGTCTACGCGCGACCCGCGCTCGAAGTGATCTTCGAGCGCATGCCAGCGACGCTCGAGCTCGCGTTCCTGGCCATGGTGATTGCGGTCGCGCTCGGCATTCCGCTTGGGCTTTACGCAGGACTGCGACCTCACAGCGCCGGCGCGAAAGCGATCATGGCGGGGTCGATCCTCGGTTTTTCGCTGCCCACCTTCTGGGTCGGCCTGATCCTGATTCTCATATTTGCCGTGCAGCTCGGCTGGTTGCCGTCCACTGGGCGCGGGCCGACCACCGACGTGCTCGGGCTGCAATTGTCGATCTTCAACGTAGAAGGGCTGAAGTACGCGTTGCTGCCGGCCATCAACCTTGCGCTGTTCAAGCTGTCGCTGATCATTCGGCTGACGCGCGCGCAGGTGCGCGAACAGAGCCTTCTCGATTACATCAAGTTCGCGCGTGCCAAGGGGCTCACCAACCGGCGCGTGATTGGCGTGCATCTGCTGAAGAACATCATGATTCCGCTAATCACCGTCATCGGACTCGAGCTGGGGTCGGTGATCGCGTTCGCCGTCGTCACTGAAACTATTTTCGCGTGGCCCGGAATGGGCAAGCTCGTGATCGATTCGATCTTCCAGCTCGACCGACCCATCGTCGTCGCTTATCTGCTGGTCGTCGTGTTCATGTTCATCACGATTAACCTGGTCGTCGACCTGTTGTATTCGGCGCTCGATCCGCGTGTTCGGCTGGCCGACATTCAACAGTAAGCTGACATGAGCGCAACGCCCATCGAGTCCGGCCCGCTTGCAATCGACACGGTTGATCGCGCGCAATTGCCGTGGCGACGTTTCGCATCTCAATTTGCCGAAAGCAAGATTGCGATGCTCGGACTCGCGATGCTGCTGGTCGTCGTCGCGATCGCTCTGTTTGCGCCGTGGATAGCGCCACAGAATCCGTACGACCTGACGAAGCTCGATCTGCTCGATTCGCGGCTACCTCCTGGAACGAAAAGCGCCGATGGCATGACGTACTGGCTTGGCACCGATGGCCAGGGACGCGACATGCTGTCGGCAATTTTTTACGGACTGCGCGTCTCGCTGATGGTCGGCGTGCTTTCCGGCGCGATTGCGCTGACGATCGGCTCGATCTTCGGCGTGCTCGCGGCCTACCTCGGCGGCCGGTTCGAGCAATTGGTGATGCGGATCGTCGACATCCAGCTTGGCTTTCCGGCAATCCTCGTTGCATTGATCTTGCTGGCGGTGCTCGGCAAAGGTGTCGACAAGATCATCATCGCGTTGGTCACGGTGCAATGGGCGTATTACGCGCGCACAGCGCGCTCTGCCGCACTGGTCGAGCGCAACAAGGAATACATCGAGGCGGCGCGATCGCTCGGCTTATCGGGCGCGCGCATCGTGATGCGGCATCTGCTGCCGAATGCGCTGCCACCGCTGATTGTTGTCGGGACAGTTCAGGTGGCGCACGCCATCGCGCTCGAAGCAACGCTGTCGTTTCTCGGTCTTGGACTGCCGCCAACCGAGCCTTCGCTCGGGCTGTTGATCGCCAACGGCTATGAAGTGCTGATGTCGGGCAAGTACTGGATCAGCCTATATCCCGGCATCGCCCTGCTGCTTACGATCCTCGCGATCAACCTGGTCGGCGATCAGCTGCGCGACATTTTGAATCCTCGGCTGGCAAGGTAACCATTTGCATCGTCGATGAACACGCCGCTGTCGGTGCCGCCTTTGCTTTCGGTACGCAATCTGCGCACCGAATTTGTGACACGAGATGGCGTGCTGCCGGCGGTTGCCGACGTTTCGTTTGACCTTCTGCGTGGCGAGGTGCTGGGACTGGTTGGTGAATCGGGCTCCGGAAAATCGGTCACCGGGTTTTCGATCCTGGGCTTGATCGATCCGCCGGGTCGCATCGCCGCCGGCAGCAGCATCGTGTTCGACCGCACCGAGCTGATCGGTGCATCGGCCGAACACATGCGCTCACTGCGCGGCAAGCGAGTCGCAATGGTCTTCCAAGATCCGATGATGACTTTGAATCCGGTGCTGTCGATAGAAACGCAGATGGTCGAAACGGTGCTTGCGCATGAACGCGTATCACGCGAGTCGGCGCGGGAACGGGCGATGGCAACGCTGAGCCGCGTCGGAATCGCGTCGCCCGCCGAACGCCTTGCGCAGTACCCGCATCAGTTCTCGGGCGGTATGCGTCAGCGCGTCGCGATAGCCATAGCGCTGCTGCACAGCCCTGATCTGATCATCGCCGATGAGCCCACCACTGCGCTCGACGTCACCGTGCAGGGACAGATTCTGTACGAGATGCAGAAGCTGGTGCGCGAGTCGGGTACCGCGCTGATCTGGATTACGCACGACCTCGCGGTAGTGGCCGGCCTCGCGGATCGCATCGCGGTGATGTATGCAGGACGTATTGTCGAGCTCGGTGCGGCCGACGACGTGCTCGAAGCGCCGCGACATCCGTACACGCGCGGATTGCTCGACTCGGTACCCACTGCGACCGCACCAGGTCAGCGTCTGCGGCAGATTAGCGGGTCGACACCGTCGTTGATCACGCTTGGGCCTGGATGCGCGTTCAGGCAACGCTGCCCGCGTGCAGCACAACCATGCGAACTGATGCCGGCGCTGACGAAGGTCGGCGATCGACAGTTACGCTGCTACTTTCCGTTGCAATCTCCGGAAACAGTCGATGAACTCATTGCTTGAGTTCGACGCAGTGTCAAAGCGCTTTTCGAAGCGCCTCGACGTGATCGAGAAGTTTGCGCGACGCCTCGGTGCAACGGTCAGCGAGCACACCGTGCATGCCGTCGACCGCGTGAGCTTTGCCGTCAGCGAACGTGAAGTGGTCGGGTTGGTCGGTGAATCGGGCTGCGGCAAATCGACGCTGGGCCGCGTTGCCTGCGGACTTTATTCACCAAGCGATGGTGTAGTGCGGTATCGAGGCCAGCCCGTTGCACACACAGGCGAGAAAACACGTGGAGCCCGACGTCCGATCCAGATGATTTTCCAGGATCCTTTCGCATCGCTGAATCCCCGCATGCGAGTCGCGCAAATCGTAGGTGAGGCGCCGCGAGTGCATGGACTGATCGATGCGAAGCAGATCGAGGATTACGTCGCGCAGCTACTGAAGCGGGTCGGGCTCGATCCGGGCTACGTGCGCCGCTATCCACACCAGTTTTCGGGCGGCCAACGCGCACGCATCGGCATCGCGCGCGCATTGGCCGTCAAGCCCGAGTTTCTGGTCTGCGATGAAGCGGTCGCGGCGCTCGACGTGTCGATCCAGGCTCAGGTCCTCAATCTGTTCATGGACCTGCGCGATCAGTTCCAGTTGACGTATCTATTCATTAGTCATGACCTTGGCGTCGTGCGGCACCTTTCGGACCGAGTCGTCGTGATGTATCTGGGCCGCATTGTCGAAATCGCAGCGACAGATGCATTGTTTGCGGCGCCCAACCATCCGTATACGCTGGCGCTGCTGACCGAGGTGCCGCGTATTGATCGCAAGCGGCGCGCGTTCGTTCCGATCAAGGGCGAGATTCCATCGGCGCTGGCACCGCCATCAGGATGCCACTTCCATCCTCGCTGCCCGCACGCGATGCCGCGTTGTTCGATCGAAGTGCCCGCCTTGCGCGAGATCGCGCCGGCGCGTTGGTCCGCGTGCCATTTGAACGATCTGAGAACTGTTTTGCAATGAACGACACGACGTATCGCCTGCATGGCCCGAAGCAGCCACGCGTACCCCTGGTGCTCGATTCGCCGCATTCGGGATTCGACTTCCCCGCGGACTTCGATGCGATCGTCTCCGAATTCGACCTGCGCGACGGTGAGGATTGCTTCGTCGATGAGCTCTACATGCCTGCGACCGAACTGGGTATTGCGTTACTGGCCGCGCAAATACCGCGGACGTATCTCGACCCGAACCGGCATGCCGGCGACATCGACCTAGATCTGATAGAAGGCGGCCAATGGCCCCGTGCGCACGTGCCCAGCGGCAAGGCACGCATTGGCAAGGCGCTGATCTGGAGAACGCTCGACGATGGTCGTGCGATTTACGGCCGCAAGCTCAAGGTTGACGAAGTGTTGGCACGCATCGAGCGCCATCACACGCCCTACCATCGAGCGTTGAAAGACACGATCGACCGCGCGCGTGGGAGTTTTGGCGTGGTGTATCACCTGAACTGTCATTCGATGAACTCAGTGGCAGGAAAGATGGGCGAAGGAGGTCAGGGCTCATCGCGGGCCGATTTCGTTCTAGGCGATCGCGATGGCACCACGTGCGATCCGGCGTTCACCGAATTCGTACGTGCAACGTTGGCTTCGATGGGCTACCTGGTCGCCGTCAACGATCCGTACAAGGGTGTCGAGCTGGTCAAGGCCTATTCGCAGCCCGCCGACGGGCGCCATAGCCTGCAAGTCGAGATCAACAAACGCCTGTACATGGACGAAGCCAAGCGCGAGCGTCATGCTGGCTTCACACAGCTGCAAAGTACGCTGAACACGCTGATCGAAGCGATCGTTGACTACATCAAAAAGGAAGCTCGACGTGTCTGAAGCTGTCACTCATCGCGTCGCCACACCTGTGAGCGGCCATTATCCGATTCAAATTCAGCCGCCCGACATCGCGAAATACAAGCAGGGCAACACCGGTGTCGACTATGTTCACGTGCTCGACTCCGGCCGCACGGGCCCGACCGTGATGGTTCAGGCGTTGACGCACGGCAACGAGTTCTGTGGCGCGCACGCGCTCGATGTCCTGTTTCGTCAGCAGATCAGGCCAGCCGCCGGCAAGCTGATCGTTGCCTTTGCCAACGTTGACGCTTACGCGCGCTTCGATTTCGACAATCCGGATGCGTCGCGCTATATCGACGAGGATTACAACCGCGTATGGAGCGACGATGTGCTGTTTGGCGCTCGCGATTCAGCCGAGCTGCGGCGCGCGCGTCAGCTGCAGCCGTTTGTCGACGCTGCCGATTTCCTGCTCGACATTCACTCGATGCATGAACACTGCCGGCCAATCATGGTGTGTGGCATCGTCGACAAACACGTTGCGCTGGCGCGCAAGGTCGGCATGCCCGCCGACCTGCTGCTCGATACCGGCCATCCGGCAGGCGTGCGCATGCGCGATCGCGGCAGCTTTAATGATCCGGCAAGCACACGAGCGGCGTTGCTGATCGAATGTGGGCAGCATTGGGAGACATCAGCCGTCGACGTTGCGGTCGACACGCTACTGCGCTTCCTCGCCGCCACTGGCAGTGTGCCGCTCGCCGAAATCCAGCCGAAGTTGAAGGTCAAACCACCCGAGAGGCAACGCGTCATTCGCGTTACGGAGCCTGTGGTCGCCGAGTCAATGAACTTTGAGTTTGTCGTGCCGCTCGAAGGTCTTGGAATCGTTCCGAAGGCCGGCATGCCTATTGCACGTGATGGAAGCAAAGTTTGGGTCGCACCGTATGACGACACCGTGCTGGTGATGCCTTCATTGCGGCATCTGCGACCTGGCAATACCCAGGTTCGCCTGGGACGCTATGAAACGACGCCAGCAGCAACGGCTTGAGGATTGGGAGACGACGGATGAACAGGGGATTGGCAGGTGCAGCACTGCTGGTGGCAGCCACTATGACGCTCTCGGGTTGCGGAACCAGCACTGCACTTAACGCACAGTGGGTAAACCCGCAGGCCGGCAACCGCCTGCCGGTCAAAAGTGTCATGGTGATGGGCATCAATCGCGACTCCACAGCACGCCGTATCTATGAAGACGCAATGGTTGCCGAACTAAGCGCACGCGGCGTCAAGGCAGTGCAGTCTTACAAGTCGGTGCCCGAAGAAGGACCTGCTGAACAGCAAAAGATACAAGCGGCCGTGTCTGCCGCCGGTGCAGATTCAGTGCTGATCTCGCGCACTGTCAGCGTCACCAACGAAGTGCGCGTATCGCCCGGATACGTTGCCGGCCCGCCGTGGGGTTTCGGATGGCCGGGCTTCTACGGCTACTACCATAGCTATTGGTCCGCAGCGTATGCGTTTCCGCCAAGCGTCTATACGGTCCAGAACGTGCTCGTCGACACACGACTGTTCGATGCGAAGGAATATGTGCTGCTGTGGTCCGGCTCGTCGACCACGGTGCCGACTGGTTCGATGCAGAAGACCATTCAGGACTTCGCGAAGACCATCACCGCGACCCTCGCAGCCGACAAGGCGATCTAGCTTCGCTCCTCGTCAGTATGTAGCGACGACGCTGTCGTCGCCAATATCAATAAGGGTCTGCGCAACTCGCACGCAGTCTTCCACGTGACGATCGCCAAGCGCTTTTAACGCGCCAAACGACAACGATGCCGCGACCGCCTGCCCCGCGAACGGAACGTACTTCGCGGCCTGTTTTGCGCTCAGGCGCACGCCAACGGTTTTAAGCATTTTGATTACGAGTTCGCGCGTCACGATGCGCCCTATCAGTGCACTGCCCACTGCCATCGCTGCCTTGTAGGCAAACAACCTTCTCTGCGGCGCGAGTCGCTCGATCTGTTCCGGCGTCAGGCCGAAGCGCTGGTTGATCTCTTCGATCATTTTCAGCAGCACCGTAATGTCCACCGCAACATCGACTCCAGGCATCGGCACCACCGACGCGCCAGCGGAGATCAAGGCGCGACGTGTCACGAGCTTGCGGCACTCGCTGGCGATCTGCACGACATCGCGACGCGTCTGCGGAATCAGGTTTGAGCTTGCGTGCGACTTCGCGCCCTTTGATCGGCGCGCGCGTCGGACTGCAGAGGAGGTCAAAGCCATACGAGCGAGGGTTTAGATCGTTGGGTGATGCTTCGAAGGCAGGTTCACACGCCCCCATCGCAATGTACGGCTCATCCAGACAACCTCGTCAAGAAAGACCTGCACGCGAGGAATATAGGCGTCATCGAGCAGCGTACCGGTGTCGTCGAATTTGTTTTGCACGGTCGGAAATTGCAAGTCGGTAAAGGTCACCGCAAGGCCCAGCTCCCGCACCATCGGCACCATCGCCTCGATGACCCGCGTCCCGCCCCACGACCCAGCGGATACGCCGACGAACGCTACCGCCTTGTGGATGTACTCCTTCAACAGCAAATCAAGCACGCTCTTTAACGAGCCGGGGTAACCGTGGTTGTACTCCGGAGCAACGATGACGAGGCCGTCGGCGCGAATGATCGTGTCGCGCCATTTCGGAAACTGGTGTTTGATGTCGAGGCCGTAGTCGTCTTGCGGAAGCGCGAAATCCGCAACGTCGAACAATTCGGTTTCGATATCGGGTCGCGTCAGCATTGCCGTATGCAGCCAGTGCGCAACGTGCACACTGCGACGCAATTTCCGATTGGTGCCCAGCAGAACCGGCAAGAAAACGGGTGTCTTGTCCAAATCTGAGCTCCAATCGGGTTAGCGCGCTGCGCGGGTTGCGAATCGACGGCAAGCGCCGCAGCATGGTAATCCGATTAACCGCGGCTAGCCCCGGTTCATCGTCGTTTTCAACCCAGCCTGCAGGGCGTTGCGACCCTATAATTCTTCAGTCCCCAACGAGGATCCAGGCGCGCGATAGCGGCCAACGCAATCGTCGATGCAGCTCCTTACTCTCGGGCTCAATCACACCACCGCACCGCTGGCTGTGCGCGAGCGTGTGGCCTTCTTGGCCGATGAGGTCGGTGCGACGATCGCCCGGCTTCGCGAGCGTTTGAGCGCACCTGCCGGCGGCAACGTCAGCGAGGCCGCGATTGTTTCGACCTGCAACCGGACCGAGCTCTACTGTGCTGTCGAAGAGCCTGACGTGGCGCAGCAGGCGTTGCATCAGTTCGTCGCCGCCGAGCGCAGGCTGGATGTCGACGAATTGCAGGCGCATTCATACGTTCTGCCACATGTGAAGGCGGTACGGCACGCCTTCCGCGTCGCCAGTGGACTTGATTCGATGGTGCTGGGCGAGCCGCAGATTCTCGGTCAGATGAAAGAAGCCGAGAAGCTCGCGCGCAACGCCGGCGGACTTGGATTGATGTTGAACCATTTGTTTCAGCGTACGTTCGCTGTTGCCAAGGAAGTTCGCTCGACGACCGAAATCGGTACGCAGTCGGTGTCGATGGCGGCAGCCGCAGTGCGCGTCGCCCGCAAGATTTTCGGCGAACTTGGCGACAGCCACGTGTTGTTCGTCGGCGCCGGCGAAATGATCGATCTGACGGCAACGCACTTTGCTGCGCAGCGGCCGAAGTCGATCACCGTGGCAAACCGAACGCTCGACCGTGCCGAAGCACTCGCGACGCGCCTGCACGGAAAGTCAATGAAGCTCGGCGACCTGCCTGACGTCATGGCCAAGTTCGATATTGTCGTGTCTTGCACCGCCAGCCTGTTGCCCATCATCGGACTCGGTATGGTCGAGCGCGCGATTCGCACGCGCCGTCACAAGCCGATGTTCATCGTCGATCTGGCAGTACCGCGCGATGTCGAACCCGAGGTGGCACGGCTCGATGACGTCTACGTGCACACGGTCGACGATCTGGGCAAGGTGGTGGCAAGCGGCAATGACACGCGGCAGGCAGCCGTCGCACAGGCCGAGGCGATCATCGAGTCGCGCGTCAGAGACTTCGAGGAATGGATTCGGGTGCGGCGGGCAGTGCCGACGATCCAGGATCTGCACGGCCGCGCCGACGCGCTGCGTGCGCGCGAGCTGCAACGGGCAATGAAGATGCTGGCAAAGGGTGAGCCGCCCGAGCGCGTGATCGAGCAGCTGTCGCACGCGTTAACCAACAAGTTTCTGCACGACCCCATGAGCGCGCTGCGTGCCGCCGGTGATGATGCCGAGCATGAGCGCCTGCAGGCTCTTCTCGCGCGCTTCTATTCGGAATAGGGGCACAAGCGGTTGCGTGTGCGACGGTCGACTCGCACGTGCGGTCTAATCTGACCTATGAAAACTTCGATGCGAACCAAACTCGAGCAGCTCGCAAAGCGGCTCGATGAGATTGACGTGCACTTGTCGGATGAACACGCGGCGCGCGATATGAATCGCTTCCGTGCGCTCGGGCAGGAGCGGTCGGAAATCGAGCCCGTTGTAATCCGCTTCAACGACTATCGCCGCGCCGAGAGCGATCTTCAAAGTGCGCAGCAGATGCTGTCTGAACCCGAGATGAAGGGGCTCGCCGAAGAAGAGATCGATTCCTCCAAGGCGCGCATCTCCGCGCTCGAAGGCGAACTGCAGGCGCTGCTGCTACCGAAAGACCCGAACGATGACCGCAACATCTTTCTTGAGATACGTGCCGGAACCGGTGGCGACGAGTCGGGGCTGTTTGCCGGAGATCTGTTGCGGATGTATCTGCGCTATGCCGAACGACACCGCTGGGCGACCGAGATGATTTCTGAGAGTTCATCCGACATGGGCGGCTACAAGGAGGTGATCGTGCGGCTGGTGGGCACCGGTGCTTACTCGAAGCTGAAGTTTGAATCGGGCGGCCACCGCGTGCAGCGCGTGCCGGTAACCGAAGCGCAGGGGCGCATTCATACGTCCGCATGCACGGTCGCGGTACTGCCCGAGGCCGACGAGATCGATGATGTGAAGATCGATCCGAGCGAAATTCGGATCGATGTCTTTCGCGCCTCGGGTGCCGGTGGGCAGCACGTCAACAAGACCGAGAGTGCGGTCCGCATTACTCACCTGCCGACCAATATCGTGGTCGAATGCCAGGATGATCGGTCGCAGCACAAGAACCGGGAGCGCGCGATGAAGATTCTTGCGGCCCGCATCAAGGATCAGCAAACGCGCGACCAGCAGGCAAAGGAGGCGTCGGCACGCAAGACGCTGATCGGATCAGGCGATCGCTCGGAGCGCATCCGCACGTATAACTTTCCGCAGGGACGCGTGACCGATCACCGCATTAATCTGACCTTGTACAAAATCGACGCGATCATGGACGGCGATCTCGACGAATTGACCGAGAGACTGGCAGCCGAGCATCAAGCTGAACTGCTGGCAGCGCTGGGCGATGCCGTTCAATGATGCGTCCATCGTCGGCGCGCAAAGCGTCGGTGAACTGTTAGCCGCAAGCCCGCTGCCCAGGATGGAAATGCGCGCACTGATTGCACACCAGCTACGCGTTCCACGCGAGCGGCTGATTGCACAGCCCGAGTTGCCCGTCGCAGCCGCCGACGTGCAGGCGTTGGCGCAACTCGTTCAGCGATGCCAGCGGGGGGAGCCGCTTGCTTATGTGCTGGGAGAAAGGGAGTTCTACGGACGTGCTTTCGAAGTGTCGCCCGCCGTTTTGATACCGCGGCCTGAAACGGAGCTGCTGGTCGAGGTCGCGTTATCCGCTGGGCTTGACGATGGAGCCCACGTGTTGGATCTCGGAACGGGCTCCGGCTGCATCGGTATCACGGTTGCGATCGAGCGCCCTTCGTGGAAGGTAACCGCTACCGACGTTTCGCACGACGCGCTCGAAGTGGCGCGGGCGAACGCTGCCAAGTGGCGCGTCGACAATATCGCGTTTCGCAAAGGAACCTGGTTTTCCGCCCTTTCCGATCAGCGCTTCGACCT
>DATEOP010000394.1:0-2142 GCA_035274065.1 Burkholderiaceae bacterium | reverse complement strand
ATTACGAAAGCGAAACACTGGCTTAACGCCTGCGGGTGGCGTCTTGCCGCGCGCATTTTCAGGCCGCCAGCGCCCGTCGTAACGCGGCTTCTCGCTGCGCGCGATCTGCGCCTCACGCAGCGCTTCGAGTTCGTCCTTACTGGCGTAGCAGCGATACGCACGACCGTCCGCAAGCATCTGCTCGAGTACTTCGCGATAACGCGCCAGACGCTCAGTCTGCCGTATGGGCCCTTCGTCGTAATCGAGCTCCAGCCAGCTCATGCTTTGCAAAATCACCTGCACAGCCTGCTCGGTCGAGCGTTCTGAGTCGGTGTCCTCGATGCGCAGAATGAACTTGCCCTGGTGACGACGCGCAAAAGCCCAGCAGAACAGTGCAGTGCGCGCTGTACCCAGATGCAACATGCCAGTTGGACTCGGAGCAATTCGGGTTCTGACTTCGCTCATGCATGCATGGTAACTTGCCGCATGGTCGACAAACTGATCGTCACCAATCGCGCGGCGCTGCGCAGGAAATACGGCGCGCGAGGTCTGGCAAAAGTGACGACCGGCGTCAAGGCGCTGATTGCCGCTGATCGCACGCGAGGGTTGATCACACGCCTGGTCGCTCTGGATAGCGCTGCGATGAAGCGCTACGGACCGCGGCTAACGGATGCATCAAGCGCGCGCCAGAACAAGCGTGCCATCGACGCGCTTCATCGCGCATTGCGCCCGCATTACCTGCTGATTCTCGGATCGATCGACGTCGTTCCGCACCAGGATCCGAAGAATCCGGTGTTCGTCGACGATCAGGAAGATGACCCGGTGGCGTGGGGTGATCTGCCGTATGCCTGCGATTCGCCGTATTCGCGCGACATTACGAAGTTCATTGGCCCGACGCGCGTAATCGGGCGCTTGCCCGATATGCAGGGCGCGAGCGAGCCATCACACTTGTTGGCATGCCTCGACGTGGCAACGACCTACAAGACACGGCCGCTGGCGCAGTACCTGGATTACTTTGCGCTATCGACGCAGGTATGGAAAAAGTCAACCGCGTTGTCGGTGACCAATATCTTCGGTAACGCGACCAAGGTGATGCTTGCGCCGCCGGTAACGAGCCGGCTCGCAGCCCGCAAGCTTGGAGCGCGCAGCCATTTCATCAACTGCCATGGTGCGCTGGCTGACTCGCACTTTTACGGCGAAGACAAGAGCGGCATGCCGATGGCCTTGGATTCTAAGGACGTGGGCGGTCGTATTCGCGAAGGCACGGTTGCCGCAGTGGAATGCTGTTACGGCGCTGAGCTGTACGACTCCGTGGGGCTTGGACTACCCACGCCTATCTGTCAGACCTATATGGTGGGAAAGGCATACGGCTACTTTGGCAGTACGACCATTGCCTATGGGCCTGCCGAAGGCAACGGCGCTGCGGATTTGATCACGCAATACTTCCTGCTCGAGCTCCAGGCGGGTCATTCACTCGGATTGGCAGTGTTGAAGGCGCAGCAACGTTACGTAGAGCAAGCCAACGAGCTCGACCCGATTGACCTGAAAACGCTGGCGCAGTTCTATCTGCTCGGCGATCCAAGTGTGCAGCCCGTCAAGATCGACTCGGCAACGCGCACGCCGGCGGGTATCGCCACAGTCGCCAAGCGCAGCGTGCGTGACGCACGACGCGCGAACACCGAACGTATCGGGCAACGGCTGCGCGAGAGCAAGCCAACTGCGTCGCAGCCAGTCTCAGCAATCCCGCCGGCAAACGTCCGCCGTCAGTTGAATCAGATCGCCCGCCAGGTCGGCGCCGCACCGGCGGCGCAGTTCACGACTTTTGCCGTGGACTGTGTCCGGCGCTCCGAAGGTGCGAAGCGCGCCGTGCGTGGCGGGGACGGTATGGCATCGAAGTATCACCTGCTGGTGACCACGGCAGACCATCGCAGTAAGACCGATGTCGGCTCGCGCGTTGCGGTCATTGCACGTGAGGCAAGCGAGCGGATCGTCGGTTATCGCATTTACTACCAGCGCTGATGACAACGTCGAAACAAACCGCGGGCAAGCGCGGTACCACCAACGAGCCAAAGCGCGTCCTTGCTCTACGCGGGCGCGTCGCCGAAGGTCCGTTCGCACGCGGCAGCAAGAGCGAGCACATTGCTGTTTTTTTGGAGACGCCCG
>DATEOP010000393.1:0-3065 GCA_035274065.1 Burkholderiaceae bacterium | reverse complement strand
GTTGCCGTATTGGATGGCACCTACGGCTTTGTTGTGCGCAAGCCGATGCCCGAGAAAGCCAGCGGCGCGCCAAGCGAATCGCTCAAGCGCGCGCTCGACGGCGCGCCTCAGGGCTTTCAGCGCGGACAGCTGCTTGACGGCAGCGAAATCTACCGCGCCTTTCAACGTTCGTCGCTAAGCCGATGGTCAACATCGATCGCTGTGCCGCGAAGCGTTGTTGAGCAGAGCCTGAACGGCGTCTATGTGCTCGTGGCCGGATTCGCCGGCGCCGCGATGCTTGGATTATGGATTGCATGGTGGCTTGCTTCGCGGATATCGCAGCCGATCGCAGCGCTCGCGCGAGCCGCGCCCGCGCTTGGACGCGGCGAAACCGCAGCGCTGCCGCCTGTGGCGTCGGTTGACGAAGTCAATGACCTCGCGCGCGCATTAGGCGATTCCGCCGTTGCAATACGCGACCGCGAAGAGCGGCAGCGCGAAGCGGAGCACGCACTGCGCACGGCAGACCGGGCGAAGGATGAGTTTCTTGCAATGCTCGGACACGAGCTACGCAATCCGCTCGCATCGGTATCGAACGCGGCACAGTTGCTGAAGGTGGCTCGGAATCAACCGCAGGTGCTCGAAAACGTCAGTGCAATCCTTGGCAGGCAGGTCAAACATATGACGCGCCTGGTGGACGATCTTCTCGAAGTCGGTCGCGTCACCGGCGGCAAGGTTCGATTGCAACGCGAGCCGCTGGATCTTGCGGTCGCCGTGGTGCACTGGATGGATGCGTGGAAACACGACGGCCGATTTGCCCATCATGACGTGAGCACCGAGCTGCAGTCAGTTTGGGTGTCTGCGGATCGCGCACGCATCGAGCAAGTGTTCTCGAATCTGCTGGATAACGCGATCAAGTACACGCCTTCCGGAGGAAAGATCTGGATCTCCCTTCAACCCGAAGGCACAAAAGCGATTCTCGAGATCAGCGATACCGGTCTCGGCATGCCACCGGAACTCATCGATCGTGTCTTCGATCTTTTCGTACAAGGCGAGCGCACTCTGGCGCGCGAGCCCGGCGGACTCGGCATCGGACTGACGATGGTTCAGCGTCTCGTTGAGCTGCACGACGGAACCGTGCGCGCGAAGAGCGAGGGGGTCAACCATGGTGCGACGTTCACCATCGAGCTGTCGGCGATCGAACCTCCCTCAAAAGTCTCCGAGGTCAGCCCGCTGATCGAGACAGCGATGACGCGTCGAATTCTCATCATCGAAGATGATGATGACGCGCGCGATTCGCTTGCCGAGCTGCTTCGCCTCGACGGCCATGATGTGATGGTGGCGAGCAGCGGCGTCGATGGAGTAGCGTCGGCTTCTTCGTCTTCGCCGGACTTCGTACTCATCGACATTGGCTTGCCGGATATCGATGGTTATGAAGTCGCACGGCGCCTGCGGAGCAATTTCGCGACGGCGCGCGTGCGGCTTGTTGCAGTGACCGGCTATGGCACGCAGGAAGACCGGCGTTCGGCGCTGGCCGCCGGATTCGACGAGCATCTGGCGAAACCGGTCGGGCTCGAATCGCTGAAGGCACTGTTATCCAAAGCTGCCTGAGTATTCGATTTGATGTTCAGTTTCTCTCGGAAAGCGCCTTTTCTATGCGTTTGTCTGGCACAAGCCACAGTAATGCGACTACCACATAGAGTCCCAAGGAGACCCATCGAGACACAAACGCCATCGGTATCGCAACCGCGTAGAGCACCGGCGATATTTGGGCCTTCCAGTCACGGCCGACTGCGTTTTTCAACACTGAGTCCGGACCCTGAGAAACGATGATCAATCGCTCGAGAATCCAGTACGCGATCGCAGCCAGCAGCAGCACCACGCCATACAGCGCCGTTGGTGTCGCCGCAAAATGGTTCTCTCCCATCCAGCCGGTTGTAAACGGAATCAGCGACAGCCAGAACAGCAGATGAAGATTGGCCCACAACATCGACCCGCTTACGCGCGAAGTGGCGTGCAGCATGTGGTGGTGGTTGTTCCAATAGATCCCCACGTAGACGAAGCTCAGAACGTAGCTCAGGAAGACGGGAATCAGCGGCGCCAGCGTCTCGGCCGTCTCGCCGTGGGGCACTTTCATCTCGAGCACCATGATGGTGATGATGACGGCAATCACACCATCGCTAAATGCTTCCAGTCGACCTTTGTTCATCTTGCCTCGCGCTAAAGAATTTTTACCTACCAGGCGACTTCGGCGGCAAGCAGCGAGAATATCAACCGGACGAACCAGACCAACAAGCTCTGTACATCATGGAAATTTGATGATCGACAGCGAGACTGCACACCCTTTGCGCCCGTTTCTCAAAAACTGGGTCTGGGAACACGGGCGCGTGGGGACCCGCTATCTCGATTGCCATGACGGCCAGATCAAGTTCGACGACGGCAAGAAGTCACGATTTGCGGCCGAAAAGATTTTCTATGCATCGCTCGCGAAGGACGCTGACGAAGCCGCGCATGGCGCCGGACCCGCGATCCATGAAGGACGACTTGCGCGCTTCCTGCATGCGGCCCAGCAGGGCAAAGCGGAGGAGGCAGGGCCGGTCGCCGATGTGCAGCGTGCAGCGCAAGACAGCGTCGAGGTAGGACTCGTGTGTGCATATCAACAGGAAGCACAGAGCGCTCTCGCGCGCTATGCGCTCGAGCCGATGTTCGACGATGAAATTCGCGCTGCGGTCATTAGCGACGTTCGACGCACGTACGTCGGATTGCGCGAGCAACTCGTGCTTTATGACTTCACCGTATTTCATGGACTCCCCAACGCGCTGTTAATCAACGAAGCGCCGTTTATCGACTGGCGCGCGCGGGCTCGGCCGGCGCAGCCATTTGTGTCGATGCCACTGGGGCCCTACAGCCTGCTGGTCGGCACGCCGTCGGGCAAGAAGAGCCGCGCCGGACCGGTGCTATGGAAGCCGGTCTCCGTGATGGGGCCATTCAAGGATCACAACCGACACATCGTTGAAGCAGCACGCTCTTGGATCGTTGCGACCAGCGACGACGAGCTTGCCGCAATACAAAGTCAGTTTGCTGCCGTG
>DATEOP010000392.1:0-2143 GCA_035274065.1 Burkholderiaceae bacterium | reverse complement strand
GTCTTTCGAATCACATAGAGCTTTCGCTCCAGCGCGTCCGGAACCATCACGTCAGCGCCACGGCCAATGAAAATCTGTCGGATCACAGGCTCGCCTTCCTTCACCAGCGGCGACATCGGCATATCGCGGTCCAACGGCACGTCCCGCCATCCCAGTACGCTCTGGCCCTCCGCCCGGACGGTGCGCTCCAGCTCCTGTTCGCAAGCCAACCGTGACGCGTGCTCGCGTGGCAGAAAGATCATGCCGACGCCATACTCACCCTGCGGAGGTAAAAGGATGGAGTGCTTGGCGAGTTCCTCGCGATAGAAGGCATCCGGAATCTGAATCAGGACGCCCGAGCCGTCGCCGCATAACGGATCGGCCCCCACGGCGCCACGATGGTTGAGGTTTTGCAGGATCAATAGCGCCTGCTGCACCAATGCATGGCTTGGCCGGCCTTTGATGTTCGCAACGAAGCCGACGCCACACGCATCGTGCTCGTTTGAACTCGAATACAAGCCGTAGCGGCCTGCGTGATCGACCGCAGCGCTGACTTGAACTGGAAACTGCGGTGAACGCATCCCGAGGTCCCTCAACAGGAGTCAATCACTCTACTGCGATGCAGCAACCGTTTCAACCAAAAAAGGGGTCAACCGACAAACGCGATTTCCGCGATGCGAAACGACTTGAAGCCGTCAACCGTCGACCGCAAACAGCCGTCGGTGCTCCTTGATTGCATAACGATCGGTCATTCCGGCCACATAGTCCGCTATCGCACGAGGGGCGGCAACACCGGCCCGCTTCTGATGATCGCTCGGCAACAGCCTCGGCTCCTCGACAAAGGCGTTAAACAAGTCAGTGACGATTCGCCGTGCCTTCGCCGACATCCGCATCACGCGATAGTGCCGATAAAGATGGTCGTGCAGAAAAGCCTTGAGCTCGTCTGCTTCGGCGCGCATCGACGCTGAAAACGCTGCCAACATCGGAGCCTCGCGGACGGCGTCGATATCGGCCGGAGCAGCGGCCGCAATGCGGCGGCGCGACTCTTCGGTCAGATCCACCACCAGCGCATTGATCATCCGCCGCACCGTTTCGTGAATCATGCGCCGCTCGACAAGCGTCGGATACTCCGCCCGCACGATGCGCACGTGGCGTGCGAATAGCGGGACTTGCTCGAGTTGCGACAATTGCAGCAGACCGGACCTTAAACCGTCGTCGATATCATGGTTGCTATAGGCAATCTCGTCGGCGATATTGGCGACCTGCGCTTCGAAGCTTGGCTGCTGCTTTGTGAGAAACCGCTTGCCAACTTCGCCCAATTCGCGCGCGTTCTTGGTGGAACAGTGCTTCAGAATGCCTTCGCGCGCCTCAAACGTCAGATTGAGGCCGTCAAATGCCGCGTAGCGCTCTTCGAGTACATCCACCACTCGCAGCGACTGCAGATTGTGCTCAAACCCGCCGTGCGGCCTCATGCATTCGTTGAGGGCATCCTGACCTGCATGGCCAAAAGGCGTATGCCCCAGATCATGCGCGAGCGCAATTGTTTCCACCAAATCTTCGTTCAAACGCAGATTGCAAGCGACGGCGCGTCCAATCTGCGCCACTTCCAACGAATGGGTCAGACGCGTTCGGAACAGGTCACCTTCGTGATTGACGAAAACCTGCGTTTTGTATTCGAGGCGTCGGAAAGCCGCCGAATGAATAATGCGATCGCGGTCGCGTTGGAATTGAGTGCGAGTTGTCGGGTCCGCTTCAGGATAAAGGCGACCGCGTGAGCGACTGGGGTGCGCTGCATACGGAGCCAGCGAGGTGCCACTCATACAAATCCGCGGGAATTTAGAGCCTGTAACAACAGCGCGTGCGGCACCGTGCGTTGCATAGCGCGGCCGATTTGGTCGAGCACGATGAAACGTATCTGGCCTGCTTCGGTTTTCTTGTCACCGCGCATCATTTCGATTGCCTTCAGCGCAGATAGACCTTCGACTCGGGTCGGCAAACCGGCTCGCGATACTGCGCTCTCGACTGCTTGGACATCAGAAGCCGAAAGCGCACCCAGCAGGCAGGATAGTTCGGCGGCCAATACCAATCCGCAGCCAACCGCTTCGCCGTGCAACCAGTCCGAGTAGCTCGTCATTGCCTCGATCGCATGACCGAAGGTGTGACC
>DATEOP010000391.1:0-9125 GCA_035274065.1 Burkholderiaceae bacterium | reverse complement strand
ACGACGAATGTGTGATCAGCTTATTCGGTGCGTCGCTACTCCGAAAGTACCGGCTCACCCTGCACGGGCTGCGGCGCGTCACCGTTATCACTCGGTGGAAAATCGAGCTTGATCTCCCCCTTGTCGTCGACATCAACATCGACTCGGCCACCGGTCAGCAACTTGCCAAACAGCAGCTCGTCTGCCAAAGCCCGCCGAATCGTGTCCTGAATGAGCCGCGCCATCGGCCGTGCCCCCATGACAGGGTCAAAGCCCTTCTTGCCCAAGTGCTTGCGCAACGCGTCGGTGAAATGAATGTCGACCTTCTTTTCGTGCAACTGATCTTCGAGTTGCATCAGGAACTTGTCGACGACACGCAGGATGATTTCCTCGTTCAACGCCTTGAATGAGATCACTGCATCGAGTCGGTTGCGAAACTCCGGCGTGAACATGCGCTTGATATCGGCCATCTCATCGCCCGACTCACGGGCGTTGGAGAAGCCAATCGACGCGCGCTGCAACAGCTCGGCCCCCGCATTGGTGGTCATCACAATGATCACGTTGCGGAAATCGGCTTTGCGACCGTTGTTATCGGTCAACGTACCGTGGTCCATGACCTGCAGCAGGATATTGAAGATATCCGGATGCGCTTTTTCGATCTCGTCGAGCAACAGCACTGCGTGCGGCTTCTTCGCAATCGCCTCGGTCAGCAGCCCGCCCTGATCAAACCCGACGTATCCCGGCGGTGCGCCAATCAGTCGGCTAACAGCGTGCCGCTCCATGTACTCGGACATATCGAACCGAATCAGCTCGATACCCAACGTAAAGGCAAGCTGCTTTGCCACCTCGGTCTTGCCTACGCCGGTCGGGCCCGAAAACAGGAATGAGCCGATCGGCTTGTCCGGCTTGCCCAGCCCCGAGCGTGCCATCTTGATCGCCGCGGACAGCGCTTCGATCGCGGGGTCTTGGCCAAACACGACGTTCTTCAGGTTGCGATCCAGATTCTTCAGCTGTGCGCGATCGTCGGTCGAAACCGTTTGCGGCGGGATACGGGCAATTTTCGAGATGATCTCTTCCACTTCGGTCTTGCCGATCGTCTTCTTTTGCTTCGACTTCGGCAGGATGCGCTGTGCCGCGCCAGCTTCGTCGATTACGTCGATTGCCTTGTCCGGCAAATGACGATCGTTAATGAATTTGGCAGAGAGCTCCGCTGCCGCGGCGATCGCGCTTGATGTGTACTTGACGCCGTGATGTTCTTCGAAGCGTGACTTCAGGCCCTTTAGGATCTCGATCGTCTGTTGGATCGTCGGCTCGATGACGTCGATCTTTTGGAACCGACGCGACAGCGCGTGATCTTTCTCGAAGATGCCGCGATATTCGTTATAGGTCGTTGCGCCGATGCACTTCAGCTGTCCACTGGCGAGTGCCGGCTTGAGCAGATTGGACGCGTCAAGCGTCCCGCCCGACGCCGAACCTGCGCCGATAAGGGTGTGGATCTCGTCAATGAACAGAATCGCGTGCGCATTGGCCTTCAGCTGCTTGAGCACCGCCTTCAGCCGCTGCTCGAAATCTCCGCGGTATTTTGTCCCCGCCAGCAGTGCCCCCATGTCGAGCGAGTACACGCTCGATTTTTCAAGAATCTCGGGCACCTCACCTTTGAAAATGCGCCACGCCAGTCCCTCGGCAATCGCGGTCTTGCCAACACCGGCCTCACCGACTAGCAGAGGGTTGTTCTTGCGGCGCCGGCACAGGATCTGAATCACTCTTTCGACTTCGGGCTCGCGGCCGATCAGCGGATCGATCTTTCCTTCTTTCGCGAGTGCGTTCAGGTTTTGCGTGTACTGCTCGAGCGCTGATGGCTGGTCCTTCCCATCGCCCTCGGCCGCTTCCTCAGCGCCAGGCTTCGCTTTTTCCTCGCCCTGCCCCGCCTTCGTGATGCCGTGCGAAATGAAATTGACGACATCCAGCCGCGTTACGCCCTGCTGGTGCAGATAGTAGACCGCGTGTGAATCCTTTTCGCCGAAAATCGCCACCAGCACGTTGGCGCCGGTGACCTCTTTCTTGCCGTTGCTCGTGCTCTGCACGTGCATGATGGCGCGCTGGATCACGCGCTGGAAACCAAGCGTGGGCTGCGTATCAGCTTCCGAGTTCGGCGGCAAAATGGGCGTGTTATCGGCGATGAAGTTCTGCAGATTCTTGCGCAGGTCATCGATATTGCAAGCGCAGGCGCGCAAAACTTCCGCGGCCGACGGGTTATCGAGCAATGCCAATAAAAGGTGCTCGACGGTAATGAATTCGTGCCGCGCCTGTCGAGCCTCAACGAAGGCCATGTGCAGACTGACTTCGAGTTCCTGGGCGATCATGCTTCCTCCATCACGCACTGCAGCGGATGCTGATGCTGGCGTGAATAACTACAGACTTGCTCGACCTTGGTCGCTGCGATATCGCGCGGATAGACGCCGCACACGCCGCGGCCTTCGTGATGAACCTTCAGCATGATCTGAGTTGCTTGCTCTCTCCCTTTGCCGAAGAACTTCTGCAGAACCCCGACCACGAATTCCATTGGTGTGTAGTCGTCGTTCAACAGAACCACTTGATAAATGGGCGGTGGCTTGACGCGAGAAGTTTGCTTCTCGACGACGGTGCCCTCGCCCGACCGCTCACTCATCTGGCCGCATTCTATGCAAATCGACCATCCAACACGGGATACAAATAGCGTACCAATCATACGGTAAATCGGTACGCATCCCGCTTATTCAACCGTGTACAAACGTCGAATTGGCGAGGGAAAACACGAGTGCTTTCGCAAACACTCTGAACGCCGCATCAAATGTGTTCGCACTACGACTTCTTCAAGTTCGACGCCTCTTAGTGTTGGCATTAACCGATTCAAGTCGTTCTGCGATGACAGTTCGGGACAAATACTTTCCCCTTGGTACCCCCTGACCATCCGTCGAACGTTGTGCGCAGCGCTATTGACCGCCGCCGGAATTACTCGAACAATCGCGGCGTCAGCGCCATGGCGGATTGTTGCCAGGGGGCGACAGCACCGAAAAGCTTGTTGAGTAACGGTGGCTGGTGGGCGGACCGCAACGCGCGCGCGAGCGCGCCGAGCGGGTAGCCGCCTCGTCTTTGTCGTGGAGGGGTGAGGGAATGTCGACTGGAACGGTTAAGTGGTTCAATGATGCCAAGGGGTTCGGCTTTATTACGCCGGACGATGGGGGTGAGGACTTGTTCGCCCACTTCTCGGCCATCAATATGAATGGCTTCAAGACACTCAAAGAAGGTCAGAAGGTAAATTTTGAAGTCGTGCAAGGCCCAAAAGGCAAGCAGGCGTCGAACATTACCAGCGGATAATCCTCCGCTGTAAAAGCCCCGCCACGGCGGGGCTTTGTTTCTGCTTTTCGATCTGGCGGCGTTTAAGGCCGCTACATATTCGCAATCATCACTTCGCCGAAGCCGGAGCAGCTGACCTGCGTCGCGCCCGGCATCTGGCGCGCGAAGTCGTAAGTCACCTTCTTGCTCAGGATCGCTTTTTCCATCGAGCTAATGATCAGGTCGGCCGCGGCATCCCACCCCATGTGTCGCAACATCATTTCGGCCGATAAGATCTCGGAGCCTGGATTGACGTAGTCCTTGCCGGCGTATTTCGGTGCCGTGCCATGTGTCGCTTCGAAAACGGCGACGGTGTCCGACATGTTGGCCCCGGGCGCAATGCCGATGCCCCCCACTTGCGCTGCCAGCGCATCGGAGACATAGTCGCCGTTCAAATTCATCGTCGCAATGACGTCGTACTCCGCCGGCCGCAACAGAATTTGTTGTAGAAAAGCATCGGCGATCACGTCTTTTATAACGATGTCTCCATGCGGTGCCTTGATCGTCATCCACGGCCCGCCCTCAAGCAGTTGAGCGCCAAACTCCCTTTGCGCCAGCGCATAGCCCCACTTGGCGAAAGCGCCCTCGGTGTATTTCATAATATTGCCTTTGTGCACCAGCGTGACGCTCTTGCGTTTGTTGTTGATCGCATACTGAAACGCTCTGCGCACCAGACGCTCGGTTCCCTCAATAGACACCGGCTTGATCCCAATGCCGGAAGTCAATGGGAAGCGAATTTTTTTGACTCCCATGTCATTCTGCAAAAACGCGATCAGTTTCTTCGCTTTGTCACTCTCCGCTTCATACTCGATGCCGGCATAAATATCCTCAGAGTTTTCGCGGAAGATCACCATGTCGGTCTTCTCCGGCTCCTTCAATGGACTCGGCACCCCCTTGAAGTAGCGCACGGGCCGCAGACATACATACAGATCGAGTTCCTGGCGCAACGCGACGTTGATTGATCGAATGCCGCCGCCGACCGGAGTTGTCAATGGACCTTTGATCGAAACGACGTACTCACGCAGCACGGCTAGTGTCTCATCCGGCAGCCAGACGTCGGGCCCGTATACCTTAGTTGCCTTCTCACCCGCAAACACTTCCATCCAGGCGATCTTCTTCTTGCCGCCGTAGGCCTTGCTCACAGCGGCATCCACCACTTTGATCATCACGGGTGTGATGTCAACACCGGTGCCGTCACCTTCGATGTACGGCAGAATCGGTTGATCCGGGACATTAAGCGTGTAGTCCGGGTTAACCGTGATTCTTTGCCCGGTGCCGGGCACGCGAATATGCTGAGACATCATTTCTCCAGTGCGGGTTTATTTTCCTGCGAGTTTACCCAGCCATCCATTTCGTGCGCTGGGCTCTGTCAACCGTGGCTCGATCCAACTCGTTTCGAGAGCGGCCGCTGCAGTCAGACAGTGTCGGCACTGAGGCCAAGTTACATTAGAAAATGAGCAAACGACTAAGCATCGCGCTTCTCATTTGTGCACTGATCGCGCCGCAGGCAGTGCTTGCGCAGCAAGCGCTGCCACAGCCCATGCTGCGTACGACCAAGTTAACTGCCGGAATCCATGTGATCACCGCCGAGCTCGCAATAACGCCGCAGTCGCGCATGATTGGGCTGATGATGCGCGAACGTCTGGCTCCGAATCACGGCATGGTTTTCGTGTTCGAGGACAAGTCGCAACATTGCTTCTGGATGCGCAACACCGTCATTCCGCTGTCGATCGCATTCATCGAGGACGATGGCACCATTGTCAGCATCGCCGACATGCCGCCGAAAAGCGATGCGTCGACCTGCCCGCCACGTCCAGTGCGTTATGCACTGGAAATGGATCAGGGCTGGTTTGCCAAACGAGGCGTGTTGACTGGCAACAAAATCACCGGGCTGCCTCCGGCGCGTTAAAATCTAGACGGCGCGCGTCATTGGAAATTGCGTCATTAGAAATTCTTTGATGCGAAGTTCCAATTGACCAGATTGGTAAAAAAGGTCTCGACAAACTTGGGGCGCGCGTTGCGATGATCGATGTAATACGCGTGCTCCCACACATCGAGCGTTAGCAAGGGTTTGTCGCCCGTCGTCAGCGGTGTGCCGGCGTTGCTTGTATTGACGATATCGACGCCGTCACCTTTCTTGACCAGCCAGGTCCAGCCGGAACCAAAGTTGCCGACTGCGCTCTTCGAGAACGCTTCCTTGAACGCGGCAAACGCGCCCCATTTTTTATTGATGGCGTCGGCGAGCCCTCCCGTCGGTTCGCCACCGCCCTTCGGCGCCATGCAGCTCCAAAAGAATGTGTGATTCCAAACCTGCGCCGAGTTGTTAAAGACGCCGCCCGATGATTTGCGAATGATGTCTTCAAGTGGCATGTTTTCGAATTCAGTGCCCTTGATCAGATTGTTCAGGTTGGTCACGTAGGCCTGGTGGTGCTTGCCGTAGTGATAGTCGAATGTTTCCTTCGACATATGGGGCTCAAGGGCGTCCTTCGGGTATGGCAGTGGGGGGAGTGTGTGTTCCATCGCGTCCTCGGTTGTAGTGGTATGCACGGCGGACCGTACAGGCGATCGGCGATTCTATCGCTCGTCGTCGCTTCGATCATCCATGAAGACCGATCGAACCTGCACCTGAGCCCGGCCTCGGGCAAACAATAGCCGCAGCTCGTCATTGCTTTGCAACTGTGCGGCGTCGCTTACCGCGCGACCGTCGGGTCCGAACGCAATTGCGTAACCACGGGCGAGTACCGCGTGCGGATCTATTGCGTGCAGCCGCGCTGTCAGAGCAGTCAAGCGGGTCGAATGGAGATTCACGCTGCGCGAAACATAGGCGGTGAGCGATGCGACGCGTTCACTTGGCTCAACCGCGAACCGCGTGCGGCGCCATCCAAGCAATTGTCCTCGCAGCGTGGCAAATTGCGTACGGTGCGCATTCAGCGCGTGCCGCAGCTCGCCCACCACCCGCGATAGCAGGGATCGGATCCTGTGGTCAAGCGCGAGAATGGGCATTCGCGGCTTCGCCAGCGCGCGCTGCGCGTAATCCAGTCTCTGCGCAAACGCTTGCACCCGAAGGACTTGCAGGCGCTGAAGTTGGCGCATCCACCGTTCAATATCCGCCTGCAGCACGGCCCCGGTGGGCGCAACAAGCTCCGCAGCCGCTGTAGGTGTCGGCGCCCGCAGGTCGGCCGCAAAGTCAGCGATCGTGATGTCGCTTTCGTGACCCACGCCGACGACGACTGGAACAGTGCAGGACACGATCGCACGCGCCACCGCTTCCTCATTAAAAGCCCATAGGTCTTCGATTGAGCCCCCACCACGGACTAACAGCACGACATCAACGCCGTCCCCCGCTGCGCGTCTCGATACTTTCCTCAGCATTGCGGCAATCGGACCGGCCGCTGCCACCCCCTGCACCGTCACCGGGTAAATGATGATGCCCACGTATGGAGCGCGACGACAGAGCGCTGTCACGACGTCCGAGAGCGCTGCCGCCTGCATTGACGTCACCACGGCCACCCGGCGAGGTATGCGCGGCAGCGCACGCTTGCGCTCGCTGCCAAACAGTCCGTCGGCCGCGAGTTGCGCCTTGAGCCGCAGGAACTCTTCGAACAGTCTCCCCTGCCCGGCGCGGCGCATCGACTCGATGCTCAACTGAAACTCGCCGCGCGTTTCGTACAGCGAAACCACGGCGCCGACTTCGACCTCGTCGCCATCGCGCGGCATCCAGCCGAGCAATTGGTTGCGCGCACGAAACATCACGCAGCGCGCCTGCGCCTGATCGTCCTTAAGAGCAAAGTACCAATGACCGCTAGCCGCGCGTGTCAAATTTGCAATCTCGCCGCGAACCCGCACCAACGGGAAACTTCGCTGCAGCAAGCCCGAAACTGCGCGGTTCAGCGCGGAAACTGTCAGCGCGGCGCGCTCGTTTTCAGGATTCGCATTGCCGAACTCAAGCGCCATGCGGGTTTCCAAGCCGAATCTGTCCACACATCGAGGCAAACTGCGGATCGCGCTGATGCGTGAGCTTCGTTTTGCTCATGCCTAAGTTAAGGTGTTGAAATTCTTCGACTTTCAAACGCTGCCTAACCGCTGTGCAAGCCGTACAAATCAAATCGCAACAAAGGCTTAGGCCCGCGGACCACTACTTCTTCACATACTTGTCCACAGTAACTGTGGAAACTTGCTGCGCATGTCTCCCGTCTCTACAGTGCGCGCTCGCGCACACCTCTTTACGGCAAAGGAATCCCGTTGTTTGCAATCATCGTTGAGCTTGGCTGGCCGATTATTCCTCTGATCCTTGCATCCATTTTTGCACTCGGACTCATTATCGAACGCGCGATCGCCCTACAACGCAGAAACGTCGTCCCGGCCACCTTGCTGACTGACGTGCTAGGTCTGTGGCGGAATAGGAAGATCACGCCGGAGGTCGTAGCCAAGCTCGAGGCCAACTCGCCGCTTGGCAAAGTGCTCGCCGCAGGTTTACGCAACGACCGCAGCAGTCGCGAAGGTGCGATGCAGCAGATCGAGGCGGCTGGCGCCGTCGTTGCCAATCGACTTACGAAGAATTTGACATTGCTGGGGTCGATCGGGTCGATAGCTCCGCTGCTTGGGCTATTAGGAACGGTTGTCGGCATGATCGCCATTTTTGCGTCCCAACAGGCAGGCTCAAACCCTCAAGAGCTGGCGCGCGGCATTTCCGTCGCCCTGTACTGCACGGCACTCGGCATTATCGTTGCAGTGCCCGCGGTACTTGCGTACCGCTACTTCAAGCGGCTCGTCGATGATTACCTGGTCGATATGGAAGAGCAAGCGGAGCGTCTGCTTGAGGCGGTGTTCGCGGCGCCACGGCCCGAACGCTCGGAGCGCGGTTGATGCGCTTTCGCCGGGCGCTCGACGAAGAGCCGGAGCTCAATTTGATTCCGTTGATCGACGTGCTGCTGATCGTGCTGATTTTTCTTGCCGTTAGCACGACGTATTCGCGATTTGCAGAACTTCAGATCACCCTGCCTTCGGCCGATGCGACGCAGCCGACCGTGCAGCCGAACGAGATCAACGTCGCGGTCACTGCCGACGGCCGATATGCGATTGAGCGGCAGCTGCTCGCGTCGAACGACGTGCGAGCGTTCGCCGACGCACTGCGCGCCGCCAGCAAAGGCGCCGATAACGTGATGCTGATCATCAACGCCGACGCGCAGGCGCCGCACCAAGCGGTCATCGGCGTGATGGAAGCGGCGCGACAGGCGGGCATCGTGCGAATCAGTTTCGCGACACAGCGCACAGACGGCGGCAAGTAGGCGCCGGCGCTGTTATTCGTCCAGCGACTGCTGTGCTGCTGCGCACCCGGCTACAGCTCGGTTTCGCCGAAATATGGCAGCGACGCGGTACTTTTGCTTGGTTGCTGTTGCCAGTATCGGCCCTGTATTACCTGATTTACCAATTGCGGAGCGCGCTCTACGCGCTGCACATTCACCGTGCCGTTCGCCTCGATGTTCCGGTGGTTGTCGTAGGCAACGTCTACGTCGGGGGGACGGGTAAGACGCCGCTCACGGTCGAACTCGTGCGCGCACTGATCGCGCGTGGCTGGCGGCCCGGTATCGTGTCACGCGGCTACGGCGCGCGCCACGCCTCGCCGCGCGTCGTACGCACCGAAGACGCCGCGCAGCAAGTCGGCGATGAGCCCCTGCTAATCGCGCGCGCGACGGCAGCTCCGGTGGCGATCGCGAAGCAGCGTGTCGAGGCAGCGCGTCTTTTGTGCAAGCGGCATCCCGAATGCAACG
>DATEOP010000390.1:0-2266 GCA_035274065.1 Burkholderiaceae bacterium | reverse complement strand
GTACAAGTAATGAGTTCGAAAGATGCGAAGAAACCGACATCCCGCAAGTGACATCGTGCGGCCAGCGCCCGACGTCGAGCGCTGGATGGAACACACGGATGTATTTTATTAAGGCTGCGTTATGACGTCAGCGCGCAGACGCCGCTCGTACTAATCCCAGGATCACATGGAGCATCATCAATGCCGGGGTTCTTGCAATCGCACAACGAAACGCCGCGTCTGGGCATGCCCCGCAAGCCTCTGCTGTTCGCGACACTTTCGCGTTCAGAGCTACGCGTCGTCGATGGCCTGCTGCACGAGCGCAAATATCTCAAAGGCGAGATTATCTTTGACGAAGGCGAGGAAGGTCAGGCCCTGCACATCGTCATTGCCGGCCGTGTACTCATCTGTCGCCAGGGTGAGCCGGACACCGGACGCATCACGGAGACCAAGGCCGGTGATGTTTTCGGTGAACTGGCGCTTCTCGATAACATGCCGCGCTCCGCGCAGGCACGGGCGGCTGAGGACTGCGTGTTGGCGTCCTTATCGCGCGGCGATTTCGAAAGGCTGCTCGACACGCATGTGGTGATCGCGTCGAAGATTGCGCTGCAACTCGCGCGTCACCTGGGGAAACAATTGCGTGGGCGCTGCACCGTCCTCTAGCCGGTATTTGGCGACGGGGCCGCTGGTGTGGGTGGCGGTGGTCGTATGCACGACCGTGCTGCTGTCGCTCCTGAAACAGGCACTGTGGCTCGTCGTTCCTTTCCTGCTCGCGATCATCCTGTACTACGCGCTATTCCCGGCGGTCCGCCGCCTGACACTCGCTGGAGTGCGTCGGGAAACCGCTGCGGTAATAGTCGCAGGTGCTTTCTGCGTTGCTGCGTTAGTGGCGATGTTGCCAATGCTGCCCTGGCTCGCGGCGCAAGCGACAGGGAGCGAGGACGCGTTGTTGCGTTACTTCGCTGCAGGACGCGCGCTCATCGAGCGTACGCTGACGATGCTGGAGTCGGAGTTCGGATTCCTGAAGCAGCTCGGGCTACATGCCGAAATGAACAGGATGATCGCGGCATTCGGTGAGACCTACGTTCAGACGCATCTGACTGCCGCGCTGCTCGGTGCTGCGGCTTGGCTGCCGTCGCTACTGCTGGCGCCCTTTGTCGCGTTCTTCCTGCTGCGTGATGGGCGCCGGTTCTTGGAACTCATGTTCAACGCGGTGCCGAACGCCTATTTCGAGCGGACCTTGTACATGGTTGACCGCGTCGACCGCACTGCCCGCGCTTATTTTCAGGGTCTGCTCGCGCTCACGGTAATCGATACCCTCTGTCTCGCGTTCGGACTGTGGGTGATCGGCATACCGGGTGCGTTTACGCTCGGACTGCTGGCGGCGGTGCTCGCCTGGATACCCTACGTTGGATCGATTGTCGCTTGCCTGATCGTCGTCCTCGTCGCCGCGACCGACTTTCCGGCGAATCCGTTGATGGTCTATTGGGCCGTCGCGCTGTTCGTTCTGGTGCGTCTGCTCGACGACTTCGTTTTCATGCCGCTCACGCTGGGCCGCAGCCTGCACATGCACCCCCTACCGACTGTGCTGCTGATATTCCTCGGCGGGGCGGTCGCGGGAATCCCCGGTCTGATTTTGGTCTTGCCGCTGGCCGGCATCGTCATGGTGATCGCCGGCACGATCGGCGGCATCATCGAAGATCCCCGGTTGCGCGCCCGCCACAGGTTCGCGAAGTCGCTGGAGTCACGGCGGGTCACCGCCGACTTGCAACGCTGAAGCGCCAGGCTACGCAGCAGTTATTCAGCGCGTATGCCGGCAGGTCGCTGTCCAGAAAACTGAACGAGGGAGGTTTCAATGGCTAACTCCGGTCAATCATTCCGAGAATTCGAGCAAGCTGGTTGGGAAGAATCTAGCGTTGTCACCAAGTACCACGAGCACCTAAGCAGCATTGCGAGACAGCGTTGCCGCTTACAAGCGTGGCGACCACTTCGAAGTGCCGATGCCCGCCTTACTTGCGAGGCGCAGTGAAGTTTCGCCTGCAATCCGATTCGCCTGTTCCCTTCATGCACTGCTACTGCACCATCTGCCGCAAGACCGCTGGCGGAGGCGGCTACGCGATCAACCTCGGCGGTGATGCGCGCACGATGAAAGTAAACGGCGAGAAAAACATCGCATCTATCACGCGTTGCTGCGCGAGAAAGGCAAGCGCACCAAGCGCTCGCCGGCCAAGCGGCACTTCTGCCTGAAGTGCGGCAGCGCGCTGTGGCTATGGGACCCGCGCTGGCC
>DATEOP010000389.1:0-4673 GCA_035274065.1 Burkholderiaceae bacterium | reverse complement strand
AATATTTTTCGGAAAGCCTGGCGGGGCTTACGCGGCGATGATGGCGAGCTTCATTTATCTATGCCCCGTTCTCGTCGGCGCGGTAACTGTTTATGTGGCCGAGCGAAAGGCTCGCCGCTCTTGGGGGTACTACCTCTGGAGTGCATTTGTCGCGAATGTTTTTTTTGTGCTCGGCACTCTCCTCATCATGGTCGAAGGGCTGATCTGCGCGATCGTCATCGTGCCAATTTTCGCCGTCATAGGAAGTGTTGGGGGGTTACTGATGGGTATCGTGTGCCGCGCGACGAACTGGCCACGACAAACCCTTTATAGCTTCGTGTTGTTGCCTTTAATACTCGGTGCTCTCGAAGGCAGAGTGGTAACCCCTAGCCGCGTCGCAAGCGTAGAGCGAGGCATTGTGATTCGAGCAGCACCGGACCTGGTTTGGCGCGAGATCATGAATGCGCGCGACATTCAGCCAGACGAAATGAAGCATGCGTGGATTTTTCGTATTGGCGTACCACTGCCATTAGCCGGTGTCGTGGAACAAACACCGTCCGGACCAGTTCGAAAGATTGCCATGGGCAAAGGTGTGCATTTCGACCAAGTCTTCACACACTTGCGAGAAAATGAATTTGTTAGATGGACATATCGCATTTACCCGAATTCTTTTCCGCCGTATGCGCTGGACGACCATGTGGTGGTTGGCGGTTATTACTTCGACGTAAGGGACACGACTTATTCGCTTACCCCAACTGCGGAGGGTACTGAGTTACGTATAAGCATGGGGTACCGGGTCACTACGCAATTCAACTGGTACGCGGAGCCCTGGGCGCAATATCTGCTCGGGAACTTTGAGGAGAATGTTCTGGATTTTTACCGTCGCCGAAGCGAAGCGCGGGCGCGGTGATGGAAAAAGCCCTAGGGCACCCACCAATATCTAATGACGTGAAAGAAAATCGGCGCGGCGAAGATCACCGAATCGAGCCGATCCAGCATGCCACCGTGGCCTTCGATCATCGTGCCCCAGTCCTTTACACCGCGATCACGTTTGATCGCTGACATCACCAGCCCGCCAAAAAATCCCATCACGCAGATCGTGAATGCAATCAGCGCCGCTTGCCATGGGTTGAACGGTGTGATCCAGTAGAGCGCAGCGCCGAGCGCCGTCGCGCTTAATACGCCACCGATCAGTCCCTCCCACGTTTTCGACGGAGAAAGCTCGGGGGCAACTTTGCGCTTACCCGTAAGCTTGCCCCAGATGTACTGCAGCACATCACTTCCTTGCACGACCAGAACTAGAAACGCGATCAGCAGCAGATGACGCCCCTCATATCCGGGAATGTTCAGTGTCAACAGCGCGGGTACGTGGCTGATGCAGTAGACACAGATCATCAACCCCCATTGCACCTTCGCCGTCCGCTCGAGGAACCGCTTGGTATCTGCTGCCAATGCTGACAGTATTGGCAGTATCAAGAACGCATAGACCGGAATGAAAACCGAGTACAGGCCATACCACTCGATCCATATTAGAAAGTATTGAACCGGTAACGCTATAAAGAATGCAGCCGCCATCGCGTTGTGGTCCGACCGTCGTGTGTAAGCGAGGCTCAGAAATTCGCGCAGCGCGTAAAACGAAATCAGAAAGAACAGCACATGGACGCCGCGCTTGCCGAAAATGAAGGCGATGCCAATCGCGATCACCATCACCCACCAGGCATTGATGCGGCTGACCAAATTGTCGATGACCGAATGAGGCTGTCCGGCAGCAACACGCCATTTGAGCAACGCCGCGATGCTCGATGCAACGACAAGGACACTCCCAATGCCGGCAAACAGCAACATCGTGTCGCTCATATGAAGCTCATTTGAAGGTCAGAGGCCTCCATCACTTAGGTTTCGCGGTCGTATTCAGGACGCAGCGCGAGCAGCGCTGCTTGCGCTTCGGTCAGAAAGGTTTGCTTTGCCTCAGGACCATTTGCAATCGGCGTCTGAAGTGCGGCGCCGAACGTCACTGAACACGCAAGCGGCAGCGGCACGATCGCGCCCTTCGGAAGCACGCGATGCACGTTGTTAATCCAAACCGGTACCAACCGCGCGTTAGGACATCGACGAGACAGATGAAAGAGCCCGCTCTTGAACGGAAGCAACGCTTCATCGGATTCGTTGCGGGTTCCTTCGGGAAACAGGATCAGAGAATCGCCCGCGTCAAGTGCCGTGGCCATCTGATTGATAGGATCGCTGCGGTCGCCTGCGCCGGTCCGGTCGATCAGCACCGCGCGGAACACCTCGCAGCCGACGAAGCGTCTTGTCGGCGACGCGAGCCAGTAATCGGCTGCCGCGACCGGTCGCGTCAGCGAGCGCAAGTCGGGCGGAAGTGAGGTCCACAACAGCACGAAGTCGCCATGACTCCGGTGGTTGGCGTAATACACCGTAGGCGCCGCCTGCGGTGCACCGACAAGCCAGATCGCCCGCACGCCTGTCAGCGTGCGTGCCAGCGTGATGATTGATGCAGAGGCCAGTTGCGCAAGCATTTGTTATTGAATCTCAATGCTTGGCAGTTTCAACTTCGCGCAGCGCCCGGCACACTCGATTAACAAGGGTCCAAACAAGTAATACCGCGAGCAGCGGCATCAGCCACTTCGTCCAAGCGGGCAGCGGCAACGCAAGCGCGATCCAGAGGCCGAGCGCGCCGAAAATGAACGCGCGATCGCTTTTGCCGAGCGGGCCGTCGTACCGGCGAGAGGCACCTACCGTAGGTCCGAGTGCTCCAGCGAATTCGCTTAGCCCCGCGAGCGTGATCACGACGCCAACCCAGAAAGGCTCGAACGGCGCGACGATAGCGAAAGGGAGATACAGCGCGGCGTCGGAAATCACATCGGTCAATTCGTTCAGGAACGCACCGAGCGTCGACTTCTGATCAAACTCACGCGCCAACATGCCGTCGACGGCATTGAGCGCCATTCGAAGAAGCATCCAGATCGGGATCAGCGCAAACGCGATCGCATGAGGGCGCGCGAAGTACAGCCACAGGCCGATCCCAATCGACACTACGCAGGCAAAGATCGTGACCTGGTTTGCGGTGACCCCGGCCGCGTGCAGGCGCGCGACCGCCGGCCGTAGCAAAGATTGAAAACGCGGTTTGAGTTGGTATATCGACAAGTCCCCGAATTCTCCATGTGGCTGCGCGCATCGAAGATTAGGCGAGTTCCGTCGGTGTGTCGCAGACTCGTTAAGCTTCGACCCGGTTACACACAAGAATAGTTTGCAATGAGTTACGACTACGCAGCGCCTCTTTGGCGACGCTACGTTGCGCGCGCAGTTTCACAGATTCGCCTCGCGCCTGACGACCTGCTGCGCGACGCCATATATCGCCGATTGTGGACGTCGATCCTGATCAGCTCCTTTGGCGGTCAGGTAACGATGCTCGCGCTGCCGCTGACCGCGGCAGTGTTATTGCATGCGACACCCACTCAGATGGGGTTGTTGACGACGATGGAGGTCGCGCCTTTCGTGCTGTTTTCATTGCCGTCCGGCGTGTGGCTCGACCGCGTAAGGAAGCTGCCCGTGTACGTGATCGGCGAGTCGCTATTGGCGCTGATTGTCGCCAGCGTTCCGCTCGCGTGGTGGCTGGGCTGGCTGTCGATGATGTGGCTGTACATCGTCGGGTTCGCGATTGGCACCGTGGCGACCATCGCTGGCAGCGCTGCACAGATTGTTTTGACGCAAGTTGTGGCACGTGATCGGCTGGTTGAAGCGCACGCTAAAAATGCGCTTGCATCTTCTTCGGCGGAAGTCGCGGGTCCCGGTGCAGCGGGCGTACTGATCAAGCTGGTCGGTGCGCCGCTTGCATTGTTGGCAGATGCGGTACTGCTGGCCATTTCCGCTGCGATCCTGCGCGGCATCCAGGTGCAGGAGGGCGCGCAGCTCGCAGCGGCGAGATTCTGGCCGGCAATGCGCGCCGGACTGGTCTTTGTCACGCGTCACCGGCTTCTGGTGACGATGGCGTGCATTGTCGGCGGATGGCAGATGTGCCATCACGCAGCGGTCGTCGTTCAAATTCTGTTTGCGACGCGCACCCTCGGATTGTCGGAGGGCGCGGTTGGATTGTGTTTCATCGGACTGGGCATTGGGACGATTGCCGCGAGTACGGTCGGTAACCGCATCTCGCGCCGCTTGGGCCCGGGCCCGACATTGGTGCTCGGCACCGCGGTGTGTGGCGGCGGGTGGCTGCTCGGCTCTGTTGCACCACCGTCGCCGATCGGAGTCGCAATGTTTTCGGTGATGCTGATGATGTTCGGTGTCGGCGCGGTGCTGATCTTCATCACGTTCCTCGCGATGCGACAGGCCGTCACGCCAGCGCCGCTGCTCGGCCGCATGACCAGCACGATGCGCTGGCTGATTCTGCTTCCCGCCGGGCCCGGTGCGCTGCTTGGGGGATGGCTCGGCGAGCACGTCGGATTGCGTTCCTCGCTGATGTTTGCGGGCGGCGCGGCGGTAAGCCTCGCTGCCATCGCATGGCGCCAGCCGGTGATTCGCAACACTCGCGTGCTGCCCGCCGTCGAGACGCTGCCTGATCACACGCTGCCGGATGCCGCATAGCCCCGATTCAGCCACTCGGTCATCAGCCAAGCGCGAGAGCAGCACGGTCGCGCAGAATTTGCCACTCGGTTGAGCGATGAAAGTCGTACACA
>DATEOP010000388.1:0-5327 GCA_035274065.1 Burkholderiaceae bacterium | reverse complement strand
AGCTGATAGACGCCGCACTGCGTCGCCGCGCCGATTTCGATCAGAGACGCGCCGGCAATGCGTACATTCTGAGAGACGTTGTGACCGTAGGTGATCTCATGCCCCTTCTGCATCACGACTTCGTTCTTCATTGCCTTGGTGTCAGGCAGCTGCTCGACGCGGCCAAGATCGCGCCCCGTCATGCACGCCGCGACAGCGATCACGATGCCGGCGGCGGTACATCCCGTAACGCATCCGGCTTCGGCGCCGGTGGCGCGCGCGATCACTTCACTCGCGGCGCTTTGCAGCTCGCGCATCAGCACCGAATGCGGAACGATTTCGTTGATCGCGGCGATGACTTCGGGGCGGACCGGCACCGCGCCAAACGGCGTTTCGGTCCCAGAAACGTTGATCACGCGGCGGAGCCCGCGTTTATCGAAGATGTCGGGCACGTTTGCCTCAGCCACCGCGGTCGACCCAGCGCCGCAGCAGCACCATCGCAGCGAACAGCGCACGAACCGTTAGACGCATTCGCTCTTCGATGACGACACCCAGTTCATCGACCGTGCCCAGGCCCGGATTGATGATGATATTGGCGTCGTCGGCCTGGCCCGGCAGCACACCCATCTCAGCGGTGCACAGATTCAGCAGCTGCGAGCCGGCGACGCGGTCTTCGTTGTTGAAGATCGGAATACCCATTTTCCCGCCGGACCACGTGCCCTCGTAGTTCACCTCGACGCCGCCGAGGTTGTACGACTTCGTGATCACTATACCGTCGCCCAGATCGCCTTTGACTCTTGCGTACTCGTCGAGAACGATGGCGTGCGTCGTGTCAACCGGGCGCGTCACGACTTGCGGCCGATCGCGCAACACGCGCAATGCGGCGAGCATGCCGGTCATCGTCACCTTACCCGGATCGGCCGCGACGTGACTTGCCTTGCCATGTGCGGAGGTGCTGCCGAAGCGATCGCTGTGAATGCCAAGCGCGCGCCGAATGTTGACCATCGGCTCTTCGCGACCGATCACCAGACCGCTGGTCGATGCGCCAGCCACCTTATCCATGCTGTACAGCATGACGTCAGCACCGACCTTGCGCGGATCGGTACCGAGAAACGGCGTGCCCCAGGCGTTGTCGCACACATACGGAACATCGAAGTCGGCAGCGAGCTCGCCGATGCCACTAAGCAGCTGCGGCGCACCGTCTCGGCTCTTCTGACCACATCCGTATCCCGGAGTGTCGTAACCCAACGAGATGAAGCCGCTCAAGTCGCTTGCGTGAATCTCTGCCGCGCGACGAAGCGCCGTGGCGGTCGCGGCCGAATCGGTGTTCATCAACAGCGGACATGGATAGAACTTGATCCCGTGCAATGTGTAGCTCGCACCGGCGATCGGCACCATCACGATGTCGGTGTTCTGGTTGCGGCGGCCGGCAAGACCCAACTCGCCAGCAGTTGCCCCGCGGTCGGCGAAAAGATCCTTGTACTTGGGCGGGAAGGGGCGCCCGTAACTCAAGTGATGTTCAGCATGGCGCTCGATCAATCCGATCGAGCGCGCCCGATACGGTTCGCCGCGACCCAGCAGTGGCGGGGTCAACAATGCATCGAACGTGATCCATAACGCCGCCTCGCAGCTGTTGGTCGGTGCTGCGTCGTAGTCGTCTCCGTACACCGATTTCACAACGCGACGAATGTCGTCGCCCAGAAGCTTGTTTGGCCGCACTTGCAGCGAGTCATGCTCGATCGCTCGCACGATGTCACTGCGTAATGCGCCGGGCAGCGATGAGTTGGCACCTGAAGTGCCAAGCCTGCCTTTCAGGTCGGCGGGAATCTGAAGTCCGGCTCCGACTTTTTGCGCTTCTGCCAATATCGCTGCCTTGTTGGCGGCGAGGTGTTCATAAAGATCCAGACGCGACTCGAAGGGAGGCACCAGAGTTCCTTTACTCGACTTCGAGCTTCATTGCCTGCAACGTTTCACCGCGAATTACTTGCAGGATGCGTTGCTTCAACGTGATGTACTGCTGTTCGAAGATGATGGTCTCGTAATTGCGCGGGCGTTTGAAGTCAACCGCGAGATTTTCCTTGATGCGACCGGGACGCGCGGTCATGATGAAAATGCGATCAGCGAGGAACAGCGCTTCATCGATGTCATGCGTGACGAAGAGCACCGTCGTGCGTGAGCGTTCCCATACACGCAGCAGCAGCTCCTGCATCATCAATCGCGTTTGCGCATCGAGCGCGCCGAATGGCTCATCCATCAGGAACAGCTCGGGCTCGCTGATCCACGCGCGCGCAAGTGCAACGCGCTGCTGCATACCGCCGGACAGCTCGTACGGGTAGTGCTTCTCGAAGCCTGTCAGTCCCATCAGCTGTACATAGCGCGCAGCCTGGGCTGCGTACTGCTCGGCCGGCGCGCCCGCCATGCGCGGGCCGAAGGTGATGTTGTCGATGATGTTGAGCCAGGGGAACAGAAGTGGCTGCTGAAACACCATGCCACGTGAGCGATCCGGCGCGGCAATAGCATGACCGTCAATCAATACCGCGCCCGAGTTGGGTTGATCGAATCCCGCGACCAAATTCAGAATCGTTGACTTGCCGCAGCCGCTCGGCCCAAGGATGCAAGCGAACTCGCTTTTGTCGATGGTCATCGACACGTTGGAGAGCGCAACTGTCTCGCGCCCACGTTTCCGATCGATGAAGGTCTTGCCCACATTGCGCAGCTCGACCGTCGCCTGCGCGGCGGCCGGCGCGTCTTTCGATGTGGGATCAACCGCCGCTGCTGCGTGCACGTCAGCCTTTGCCCATCCAGTGAACCGTCAGCCGCTGCGTCGTCACGATCGCAAGGTCGAGCAGATAGCCAATCGTTCCGAGCAGCAGGATGCCGAGCATCACGACGTCGGTGCGCAGATATGAGCTGGCGTTGATCACCATCCAGCCCAGGCCCGAACTCGCCGCGATCATCTCGGCTGCGATCAGCGTGGTCCAGCCGATGCCGATACCGACGCGCACGCCGGTGAAGAGCTCAGGCAACGCACTCGGCAGGATCACGTGACGAAATAACTGCCGTCCGTTGACGCCGAGCGACTGCGCCGCTCGAATACGACCTTCGGGAACGCTCATCACGGCGGATGCAGCACTGACGACGATCGTTAGAAACGTCGACAGATAAATCAGCACGAATTTTGAAACCTCGCCGATGCCGAACCACACGACGACCAACGGAATCAGTGCGAGCTTCGGCAGCGGCCGCAGAAACTGCACGAACGGATCGAGAATCGCGTTGAAGACCGGCGATCGGCCCATCATCAGTCCGATCGGAATGCCGGTGAGCGCAGCCATGAAAAAAGCAAACAGCGCGCGGCCAACGCTCACCAAGACATGCATCCACAGCGAAACCTGCCGGTAGCCTTCTTCGATAAGTTCTTCGGCAGTCGTCAGTACTTCGATGGGACCGGGCAAGAACAGCGGATCCACGAGCTGCATCCTGGCGGCGATGAACCACGCAGCGATGACCACAGTCACCGCCGCAACGCTGATCAACGGAAGATAGCGGCGCGGCATAGCGAGCAAGAACAGCGAGGGCACTTGCGTGCCCTCGAGTCCTTTCACTTCATTGCGCGTTCCAGGTAAGTCACGTTCACAGCGGGCTTGAAGCTCGCCGGAACCTCGCTCTGCTTCAGGTCACCCAGCTCAACCAGAAAGCGTGCGGTGTCGAGCATCGCAGGTTGGATCGGGCCGCCTTCGCCCAGCAGCGTCACCGTCTCCTTGATCGTCGGAAAGTACAAGCCGCCCATCGTGTCGCGCACCGCCGCTTCGTTCTGGCTCAAATGCTGCGCGACTAGCTTGACCATGGCCTCCCGGTCCTTGTTGTACATCTCCACGCACTGCTGATACGTCTGCAGGAACTTGACGACGATGTGTGGATATTTTTCGGCGAACTCCTTGCGCACGACGTAGTCGTTCCAGACGTAATAGCCGTTCTTCTGCAGCGCCTGCGTCGCAAGGACTTCCTTGCCACCATCACCTTCCATCGTGTGCGAAAACGGGCCCCAGACGTAGCCTGCGTCGATGTCGCCGCGCTTCCATGCGGCGACCATGTCTGCCGGCGTCAGGCTGACCAGCGTCACATCTTTCGGCGCAATGTTGTTGACCTTCAGTGCCGCCATCAATGCGTAATGCGCAGTCGAGCCGGGCGGATACGCAATGCGCTTGCCTTTCAGCCCGGCAACGCTGGTGATCGGGTTCTTGGCGATCAAACGTTCGCTGGTCTGGATGATCCCGTCGATAGCGAACACTTCGATCGGCAGCTTGCGCGCGATGGCGGCGACCGTGGGTGTAGAACCGAGGCGGCTGATGTCGACCTGTTTGGCCGCAAGCGACGTCAGCGCTGCGGCTCCCGATGGAAACTGAACCCACTCGACCTTGGTGCCGAGGCTCTTGTCGAACATGTTGTTGGCCTTGCAGATCGTCCAAATCCGCGGCCCGCCGAACCAGCCCAACCGAACCACCTCGGGCTCTGCGGCCACCGCGGTCGGTACCGCACTGCCCAAAAACAACAAGACGGCCGAAAGTGCAGCGGCAAAAAACCTGAACGCGCGTGTCGACATGTGATCTCCCTGACTATTTCTGAATACAGCGATGAAGCGGAAAGCCGCTCGTGTGGCTAACTCGGTAAGCAATTTAGACTACGCGCCCCACGCTGTCACCCGGGATAGCCCGAACGCAAGTTTTTCTCGCCTTCGAAAACGCGCACCTCGACTCAAACGAGATCACTGAGCGCGCTCCGCTGAACTGAAGGAATCAAATGAACGGCCGTATCAGGGCGCGGCCCACAGGAAGCCAGGGCGGCAAACTGGCCAACAATTCCACCAGCAAACGAGCCGTGAACGCGGCGAGCCCGAAGAACCAGACAACGTGCACGCGGCGTCGCGTCGCATATTCCCAGACGAAGCACGCGAGGATCGGCGAGGCCAACAGTAGCGTGCCAAGCCAGAGATCTTCAAGCGCGCCGATGCGAGCGAGATAGCGAACCAGGCCAATGAACGCAAAACTGTAAGCGGCGAAGACCATCAGCGTTCGGTGGATTTCCGATCGGCGCCGATAAATGATCGCGGCGGTCAGAAAGCCGGTGAACATCACCATATCGAGCAGTGGCGCCGCAACGAAAACCGCTGCCTCATCGAGAGCTCCGCCGCGTGTGACGCGAAATGCTGCGAGCCGCATGCCAGCGATGACTCCGATCGCCGCGGCGCCGTAACCGTAGATTGCGAAAAGCGGCCCGAAGCGGCGATGCAGGTCGACCCGCCGCGCACGTACAAACAGCGCTTGCGTAAACAGAATGGCGAGCCAACC
>DATEOP010000387.1:0-3045 GCA_035274065.1 Burkholderiaceae bacterium | reverse complement strand
TTCTTTTGTACCGCGGTTGCGCACGGAACGTCGGGAGCGACGCGCCCGATGAGCGTCCAGCACGTGGGAGACGATGGTTCGCTGTGGTTTCTGAGCGCCTCCGATAGTTATAAGAACAGCGAGTTAGCGGCGAACCCAATGGTTCGGCTTTTCTTTCAGGTGTCTGAGCATTCCGGCTTCCTCACGTTGACCGGCCGTGCACAGGTCTCACGCGACAAGAAGAAGATCGATGAGTTGTGGAAGCCGATTCTGAAAACCTGGTTTACCGAAGGCAAGGACGATCCCCGCATCACGGCAATCGAGGTTCGCCCCGTCGGCGGGTACTACTGGGATAACAAACACGGTGATGCGATCGCCGGCATCAAGATGCTGATCGGCGCCGCAACAGGAACCACGCTCGATGACTCAATCGAGGGCGCGATCGCAGTCAAAGGCAGGTAAGGAGCGACCACACTCGGTTACTGCTGAATATTCGCGGCTTTCACCACGGGTTCCCACTTCGCGCGATAGGCCGCGATCATCTTCGCGGTGGCTTCGGGTCCGGCAGCCACCGGCTCCATGTTCGCGTCACGAAACTTCTTCTGCATCTCGGGCGACTTCATGATCGCTTCGATCGCGCTGGCCAATTCGCGCACGCGTGCCGGAGGCATCGAGGCCGGTGCGAAGAACGCGTTCCAGCCATCGGCGACAACGTCGAGCCCCGATTCTTTCAACGTCGGCACGTTCGGCAATTCGGGTACGCGCTTCGCGCCGCCAATCGCGAGAATGCGTATCTTGCCGCCCTGGTGCTGTGGCAGCAGTGTGTCGAGCGTGTCGACGGCGACAGGCAATTGACCTCCGATCAGATCGGTCAGCAGCGGCGCTGACCCGCGATACCCGACAACCTCCGGCTTCACCTTAGCTGCATCGGCTAGCATCAGTGCAAAGAAGTGCGGCAGGCTACCGGTGGCCGGCACACCGAAGTTGGCCTTGTCGGGATTCGCGCGCAGCCACGCCAGCAGATGATTCATTTCCTTGACCGGGACTGCGGTGCCGACCGCCACGCCGAATTCATAACGGGACACTTGCGCGACTGGAACGAAGTCTTTTAGCGGGTCATAGCCGACGTTCTTGAATACAAGGGGTGCCACGACGTTAACGGCGGGGTTGCCGATCATCAACGCGATCTCGTTAGCCGGTGTGGCGCGGAAGCCTTGTGCAGCGACCCTGCCACCAGCGCCAGTCTTGTTCTCCACGACGACAGCCGCGCCGAGTTTTTCACGCAGAGCATCGCCTACCAGCCGAGCCGCGCGATCCGATGCGCCGCCCGGCGGATAGCCAACGATGATCTTGATCGTGTCGAGCTTCTGTTGCGCGTTAACCGATGCGAAAAGGCCAAGAGCGCAGCTTGCGATGACAACTCTCGTTATACAGAGCGCGATTTTCGGCATGACTCCCCCTTGCGCGGCGTCGAGGGAGGATTGTGCCGCAGTCGTGTTTCAGTCGTGCTTCACGTAGCCTTCGTGTCTGCCTAACCGATGAATGTCCGGGCGAAGCGAGCGCGTGATTGCCGCCGACTACACGGGCCGTTTCGCGCAGCAGTCAGTGCTGGTCACTCAATTCGCTTCTTTCCAGTGCTTCTAGCAGGTCGCAAACCGTCAACGCACGATGATATTTTTGAACTGCCACGGATCGTCGAAATCGATGTCTTCAGGGAACAGGCCCTGACCGCGATTGTCGAGCGGCGTCCAGTCGGTATAGGCGCCTACCAGCTTGCCGAGATACGGATCCTGAATTGACAGAATGCGATCGTGATCGAGTTCGTCGGCATCGACAACGCCGGCGCGCGGATTCTCGATCGCCCAGATCATTCCGGCGACGACTGCCGACGTCACCTGCAGCCCGGTTGCGTTTTGGTAAGGGGCAACTGCGCGCGCCTGGTGAATCGTCAGCTGGCTTCCATACCAGAAAGCATTCTTGGCGTGCCCATAAAGCAGTACGCCCAGCTCGTCCATGCCATCGACAATTTCGTCGTTCATCAGCCTGACGCGCGATTGGGGGCGCATGTTGCGCCCCTGCAATTCATGCAGGCTGAGGATCGTGTCGTCGCACGGGTGGTATGCGTAATGCACCGTCGGACGGTAGATCGCGTCGCCGTTCATCTGCACGGTCAGATAGTCGGCGATCGAAATCGATTCGTTGTGCGTGATCAGGTATCCCTGGATCGGACCCGCTTTCGGTGTCCAGCTGCGCACGCGTGTACCTGCGCCAGGCCGCGTCAGGTAGATCGCGGCCTTGCATCCAGTTTCATGAAAGCTCGCCTCCGGCGGCACATGCTTTTCATGCGTCCCCCAACCGAGTTCGGCTGGCTGCAGGCCCTCGCTCAGAAATCCCTCGATCGACCAGGTGTTGACGAATTCATCCGCCACCTTGGGAATGTCCGCCCACTGCGTATCGCGCTCTGCGATGTGAATACCCTGCACTCCCAACTGCATCGCAAGGTTGGCCCAGCCTTCGCGTGTGGTGGGCGCAACCGTGTGGCCCATGTCTGCTGCAAGTCGCACCAGCGCACTCTTGAACAAGTGGCTCACCATGCCCGGGTTCGCTCCATGCGCCACCACTGCGGTCGGCCCCTCACCGCGGATCTTGCGCATTTCTTCGCGCAGCGCGTAGTTGGTGCGCTGGGGCAGCGGTACCCCCGAGTCCACATAGCCGCCGGCCCACGGCTCGATGCACGTGTCGATGTACAGCGCGCCGAGTTCGCGGCAAAGACGGACCAGCGCCACCGACGACACGTCGACCGAAAGGTTGACGACGAACCCGCCGGCGATCATCGGCGTCAGTACCTTGCGGTAATTGTCCGGACGCAACGCGAGCTTCTCGAAGCGAACACCCTCGAGCTCGGCCAGCCGGCGGGATGAGTCGTCCGGCGAGATCACAACCATGTTCTCGCGCGGCGCACTTATATGGCGAAGTATTAGCGGCAAAGCGCCCTTGCCGATCGAGCCGAAGCCGATGATGACAATGGGGCCGGGAAAATCAATCTGATCGGGAACGACGCGCACG
>DATEOP010000386.1:0-3523 GCA_035274065.1 Burkholderiaceae bacterium | reverse complement strand
AGCTGCGCGCCTCGCGCGCTCTGCTCGACACCATCGGCTTCAACCACGAACGAGCCGACGGGCTGCGCAAGCAATACCTCGCTGCGACGAGCAAGCTGCTGCGGTTTAGCGACTTTCAAATCCCGCCGGACCGCATCGTGGTCGATGACCGCTGCAGCCCGAACGTGACCTACACCGCACCGTACGACGGCTTCTCGTCGGGCTTCAGCTGGAGCCGCAGCGATGAAGCCGACGACTCGGAGCTGACGCTCTACCTCGACATGGCCACTGGCGAGTGCGGCTCAGCGATCAAGACACGCTTGAGTGGCGCCGATGACGATGACGACGTCACGGTCGACGTGCTCACAGGACTGCGCGTGTGGCACACCGCGCAGGCAACCGGCCCGCTCGAGGGCTACATCGCGTTCGAGTTCAACACGTCGACCTACTCGGGCACCGTCAGCGATGAATGGGGCTTCTCCGATGCCACGTTCAGCCAGTTCGCTCGCGCCAGCCTGCGCGTGCTGAACACAGACGGCGTGATCGACCAGTTCGAAAGCCGGATCTTCAACTTCATCGACACTAGCTGGGGGGGCAGCGGCACGTCATGGAACAACTTCGTGTCGACGCCGCGCGACATCCACTACTACTACTTCAGGACCGAGGCGTCGTTCGCACAGGGCAGCTCGCTGATGCTCGAAGCCGGCGTGCACCATATGTCCTGGTTTATCGCCAACGACATGAGCATCAAGACCGCGGACGACCTGAACCTGCGGCTCGACCGCATTGTCGTGCGCTCGTGCCCTGAGTGACCCGCATCCCACTTGACCTTGAACTCAACGGTACGTGGGCTCCCAACAGCGTGTCAGCCCCTGACCTTCGCTGCGCTGGTGCGTTATTGGGTCGAGCAAGTCT
This sequence comes from Burkholderiaceae bacterium, assembly GCA_035274065.1. Classification (GTDB taxonomy): domain Bacteria; phylum Pseudomonadota; class Gammaproteobacteria; order Burkholderiales; family Burkholderiaceae_F; genus JACCZX01. The sequence goes on along the minus strand of DATEOP010000386.1, from coordinate 2,629 downwards.
CATCTGGCCAGCGGACATTGGATCATTTCGTCCCCATGCCGAGGCCGAAGTACCAGACTAATGCGGAAAATGTGGCTGCAGCGAGTGCAGTGCTGGCGACCAGCGCCGTGGAAATGCGTGCGACGTCCGCTTCATAGCGCTGCGCGAAGATGAACACCCAACCCGCCGTGGGAAGCGCCGCCGTCAAAACGCCCACCGTCACCGTAAAGCTGTCAACTCCGAAAGCCAACAGTGCCAGCCACATCACGAATGGATGAAGGAACAACTTCCCGGCTACCGGCAGCGCAATAAGTGCAAGGCCCTGCGTCGCACTCGGCCGGTAAAGTGACACGCCAATCGCGAAAAGCGCGCACGGTCCTGCCGCGTTGGCCAAAAGGTTCATGATCTCGTTAATCGGCGTCGGCAGTTGCCAGCGAAGCGCCGAAAAGACCGCACCCACTACGATGCTGATGACAAAGGGGTTCAATGCCGCGCGCACAATCGCGTCACGTACGGCTTGGCGCCAACCCGAGGAATGCGTGCCGTCGAGTTGTGAGAGTGCAACCGCCACCGACGCGATGATCGTCATTTCGCAAACCGTTGCCAGCATTGCCGGAGAAGCGGCCGACGCCCCGAGCAGCGCGACGAGAAGTGGAATGGCCAGGTAGCCGATATTGGTTGCGCTCGCCGCGAGCCCGTAGAACGACGCATCGCGAAGCCTCGCCCCCATCACGCGGCGGGCGAAAAAGATCACTAGAAAGAGCGTGATGAGGCCACCGACCGCGTATGCGATAAAGAATCGTCCATTCATTATCTCGGCGATCGCCGCGGTCGATGCGAATCGGAAGAGCAGTGCTGGAACGGCGAAGTACAGTAGAAATCCGTTGAATGCGGGCACTGCTGCGATAGGCACCCAGTTCCGTCGCGCTGCGACGTAGCCGAAAAAAATCAGCGCGAAGAATGGAACAATGATCTTTGATACCGGATCCACTTGGTCTTTCCCCTTTTACCGACCGGCTCAATTGGCTTCCGAATGCCTGCCTCGGTCGACTGCCTCAGTCGTCAGCATCTGGCGAGAAGCCTACGTTACGGTTTACTGCGAAGTAAACTAGAAGCGGCCAGGAGGCGCCTTAATGTTGCTTGGCGATCGTACGTCGGAGGTCGAGTGTCATGAGGTCACGCCGCCTGCTCCGGTGTCGCTTGATTTACTACGTGGCTTTCGCGCTGTGGCTGGGCCCGAGGCTTTGCAGATTTACCTAGCTGCGCCCCGAGGTCGGCTTGCGCATCATCACTAGCAACGACACGCTCGCTCTCGCACGCGAACGCATCGAGCGTGACCGGGCGCGCATAACGACGCACGGCTCGTAACCAAGTCACAGTTTCCATGAGCGAAACCGTCACCGTCACCGTCGGCCATCATCTGGGGAAGGCCGAGGCGATCCGCCGGATCAAAGAGGGCTTCGCCCGCACCAGCGGCCACCTCGGAACGATGATCGCGATAGAGCAACCGACGTGGGAAGGAGACACGCTGCGTTTCCATATCCGCGCGCTCGGCCAAACCGCGGCGGCGCGTATCGAAGTGCTCGAGGACGCGCTGCGCATAGAAGTGTCACTGCCCTGGTTGCTGGCGAAGGCAGCGAACCGTCTTCTTACGGTGTTGCGCAAGGAAGCGACTCGGCTATTGGAAAAAAAGTAGCGAGAGCGGCTTCGGAAAAATTTCGAGCGGTAAACGCAGCGTGAAGCTACTCCGCATACTGGTCCCTTGAATATTCGATCGCTGCTTCTTCGTCCTCAAGCAGGTCAGCAAATTTAATTGTTGTTTCGCCCGGTTCGAGCCGAGCAGTAAATTTGATTTCGGGAGGCGGCTCGATTGCCGCGACTGCGCGTACTTCGGCAGCTACCTGGCTGTCGTCGATTTTGACCGGGGCAATCTCCACGTGTTCTGCAGGCGCTGTATCGATGACGCGGCTGCGCGCTAAAAGCGTCCGACGCATAAGTACGGCGCCGAGCACCAGGCCGAGAATTACGCCCGCGACCAGCGCGGCCACGATGTTGCTCGCGGTCCCGCTGATAATCGGGCCAGCTACCCGATCGTTTTGCACGGGCGCCGTCGTGGAGTCGAGCTGCGTAGCGGACGTCACGGAAGCCGCGGACGGCGCAGACACCGTCGCCGCAGCACTCACAAGCGAGCCATCGGACATCCGCAACGCGACCGGGCTTCCCGGCGGCAGCGTGCTGCCTGCGGCCGGATCCTGCGCAAGCACCTCGCCGCTTGGAGCGGCGCTTTCCACCTCGACGCGCTCAACGTTGAACCTGCTCAACACATCGGCTGCATCAGCGGAGCTGCGGCCGACCACATTCGGCAGTTCGATCGTCTCGTCGACCGCAGGCGGCTTCGCAACAACGCTTGGCGACGCGGGGTCGCTGGAAGGGTCAGCGCTATCTGACGCGCGGTACGGGACGAAGCTCTTTTCGATCTCAGTTACCCAGCGGTCATAGACCGATGCCCGCGATTTGGGATACGTGATGAAGAGTTCGGCCGTGCGCTCGGGGCTGACGAACTCTTTACGGTAGTAGGTCTTTCCCGCTTGCACGCCGCTCACCACGAACCATCCGTCGGCTTTTCGTTTGTAAGTGACGCTCTTGCCAT
>DATEOP010000385.1:0-4772 GCA_035274065.1 Burkholderiaceae bacterium | reverse complement strand
GTTGCCGTTTCCGCTGATGGCTGTCGCGTTCTGGTTCATTTCGCGCCGCGTGCACAGCGCATGGCGTGACTCGCTCAATCGCTTTTCGGATCTTAACGATCATGTGCAGGAAACGATCGCAGGCGTGCGCACGTTGCGCGCTTTGGGCCTCGAAACGCTCGCCGGCCGCGACTTCGCGCAACGCGCTGCGTCAGCGGCCGCTGCGAACCTGAGAGCCCTGCGATGGGAAGCGGCGTACGAGCCGGCGGTCGGCTTTACGCTGACTGCAGCGACGGCACTTACGCTAGGCGTCGGTGGCTGGCTTGTTTGGCGGCAGCAACTGACTGTCGGCCAGCTGACCAGCTTCGCGATGTACCTGTCGCAGCTGATTTGGCCGATGTTTGCGGCGGGATGGGTGCTGTCACTGCTAGAGCGCGGCAAGGCGGGATGGACCCGGCTGCAGCCGACGCTGTTGGAACCGCTGTCGGTCGATGATGACGGCACCATTGCCGAGTTGCCGGCGGTGGGTGCTCTGCGATTTGATGCTGTCACATTTCGCTATCGATCAGACGCTGCCCCCGCGGTTGACGGCGTGTCATTCGAGTTAAGAGCAGGCCAAACGTTGGGCGTCGTCGGGCCAACGGGAGCCGGAAAGTCGACTCTGCTAACGCTGTTGTTGCGCCACTACGCGCCGCAGCACGGCCGCATTACGTGGAGTAGCCACGGCATCGATGACTACGAGTTGCAAGCGTTGCGAGGCGCGCTAAGTTGGGTACCGCAGGAAGCGTTTTTGTTTTCGGCAACGTTGGCGGAAAACATTGCGCTGGCCCGAAGCGACGCCACGCGTACGGAGATCGAGCGCGCGGCGCAGCTCGCAGCGCTGCACGACGACATTGCACGTTTCCCGCACGGCTACGAAACGATGGTCGGTGAACGCGGAATCACGCTCTCGGGCGGTCAGCGACAAAGAGTTGCAATCGCGCGCGCGCTACTGACGCCAAAGCCACTTCTTCTGCTCGACGACGCGCTGTCTGCGGTGGACACAGGAACGGAGACGCAAATTCTCGCGCACCTGCGTGGTGAGTTGAGTGGGGCAGACCTACGCACGGCGATCATCGTCAGCCATCGTTTGTCCGCGGTCGCGGACGCTGACCTGATCATCGTGCTGAAGGAGGGACGTGTCGTCGAGCGCGGTTCGCATGAACAACTGCTGGTTATCGACGGCTGGTACGCGGCGCAGTGGCGCTACCAGCAGTTGGAGGCGAGCTTGGAAAACGCGTAATGGCTGGTGCGAATTCCGCGGCAATCGAGCACCCGCAGCTGCGTGCGGTCGGGCGCGACGACCGACGTCAGGCGTTCGCTCTGCTGTGGCGCGCGGCGCGCCCCGATCGCAGGCAGATGGCGCTTGCGAGTCTATTGCTGTTGACGGCCGGCGGCCTCGAGGCGCTTGGTCCCATTTTCGGCAAACGTTTTATCGACGAGTATCTATTGCCCGGTCGTCTCGAATTGTGGCCCGTTGCGCTATTGATTGGCGGCATCGTCATCAGCGGGGCAACTGCGAGTGCGCTGCGCTACTTTCAACTGGTACGACTTGCCGGCGTTGCAATGCGCTCGGTACGCCGTCTGCGCGAGAGCGTTTACAACCATGTACTCCGGCTGCCGATGGCTTTTTTCGACAAGGCGATCACCGGTCAGCTGGTTAGCCGTATTACGAACGATACCGAGCAGATCCGCCAGTTGTATGTGCAGGTGCTGTTCGAGATGCTGCAGGGTCTGTCGGTTTTGCTCGGCGCCGTCGCTGCGATGGCGTGGCTCGATTGGCGCCTGATGTTGATCGTGATGATGCTGATTCCCGCGACGGTGCTAATCGTTCTCGGCTATCAGCGGTTATCGTCACACGCGGTGATGCGCGCTCGAGAGCTGCGCAGCGAGATCAACGCGCAGATGGGCGAAAGCATTGCGGGTATGAGCGTTCTTCAGGCCACCGGCGCTGCGCGTCGCTTCGCAAAGCGCTTCGCGAACACCAATCGAGAGCACTACCGATCCCGGCTTGGCGAAGTGCGCGCTAATGCCTGGCTGCTGCGCCCGGCTCTGGACATGATGAGCATCTTGCTGATCGTTGCAATCATTGCCGCGTTCGGAACACAATCGTTCGGTGCTCTCGAGATCGGACTGCTGTACGCGTTCATCACGTATGTTGCGCGAGTCGTCGAGCCGCTGATCTCGATCACGATGCAGTTCTCGTTGCTGCAACAGGCACTGGTCGCGGCGTCTCGCGTCAACACGCTGCTGGACGAAGGCGACGGTTCAAGCGAACTGCAGCGGGTGGCGCACGAGCGGCGGGTGAGCCGCGGGCACGTGCAGCTCAGCGATGTGACCTTCGGTTACGACCCGCAGCAGCCGATATTGCATGACGTCAGCATCGATGTGCCGGCGGGCAGCTTTGTCGGAATTGCCGGGCATACCGGCAGCGGGAAATCCACTCTGCTAGCACTGTTGCTGCGCTTCTACGTGCCGCAGGCGGGCCGCCTCGAGATCGACGGAATCCCGCTGGCCACGATCGGCGATGAACACTTTCGTGCAGACGTCGGACTTGTTCCGCAGGAGCCGTTCCTGCTTGCAGCGAGTGCGCGTGAAAACATCGATATGGGTCGTAGTCTGCCATTCGCGCAGATCGAAGCCGCTGCGCGCGCTGCAAATGCGCACGCGTTTATCACCGCGCTGGAACAAGGCTATGACACGCCCCTCGGCGAAGGGGGTGCACGTCTGTCGTCAGGACAGAAACAGTTGATCGCGGTCGCACGTGCGTTGGCAGGCGCACCGCGCGTGCTGTTTCTCGATGAAGCAACCTCTCGTATCGACAGCGATACCGAGCGGCAGGTCGCGGATGCTCTGTCGCTGCTGCACGGCAAGACGACAGTCATTGCGATCGCGCATCGACTTTCGACAATCCGAGCAGCCGATCGAATCTTTGTCTTGAATCATGGCCGACTGGCTGAGCAAGGCACGCACGAGCAGTTAATGGCGATCGCTGGCGGCATCTATCAGCGGCTGTACCTGCTGCAACAGATCGTAGATTGATGCAGACGCCGCAGCCACAATGACGGCAATTTCACGGTTTTACTTACAGGCGCATAGCGGCCCCTATCAAAAGTGGCCCTTGAAGTCGCAGCTCTTCTGTGACGGACACCCGACAGGCACGCAACTGGCTGGCTATTCACTGCTGCACCAGTTCGAAACGCCCACTGGTTATTTTCTCGTGCACGATTGGGACTGTCCGTTTGAAGAGATGACGCATTTCACACTGCTCGACCGCAAGTTGCGGGTGCGTTCCTCGCGAGCGCTGGGTGCTCCTTATGCGTCCTGGCTACTGACTGGCATCAAAGTGATTGGCGACAACCGTTTTGAAGCCACTTTCGGCGATAGCGGCAACTGGGGCATCACGATTCGTCCATGGGGCATTCGTTATCTGTATCCGCGCATTGTCCTGCAGCGGCTTGAAGGCGTCGGCGCTCGGGGCAGGATGCGCAGTTGAACGCTGCTATGAGCAATGTCCATGCTGACCGGTTGTTGAAGACGGCAATCCGCGAGTTGCGGTTGGTTGTGTTCACGCTTAACGGTCGCGCCCGAGTGGCGGAGCCGCACGACTACGGGTTGATCGAAGGCGAACCGCGCTTGTTCTTCTATCAGATCGGCGGCCAAAGCAGTCCCGGTTCAGCGCTTGGTTGGCGCTGGGCCGTGGTATCGAAAATTTCGGATTTGCGACTGCTGGAACAGCATTTTCGAGGTCCAAGGCCGGCCCCGTCAGGAAAGCGGATCAAATGGGATCGGCTTTTTGCAACGGTACGGCTGGCTGTGGTGAGAGATGAAGCGTAGGCAGCTACGGTTCGGCAAAGGGTTTCGCGTTGCGATCGGCAACCGGCGCTCGCAGGCAGCCGAGATGGTCATTGCGCCAGGCGACGCCGAAGGCGGTCCAACAAACAAGCATCGCGGTGCAGATCAATGGTTGTATGTCGTCTCAGGTACAGGGTCGGCACTGGTCAACGGCAGACGCTACGCGCTGAAGCAAGGGACGGTTATGCTGATCGAGCACGGCGACGAACATCAAATCAAAAATTCAGGCCGGACGCTGCTGCGCACGTTAAATTTTTACGTCCCTCCTGCATATAGCGAGGACGGCGAGGAGTTGCCGCCGGCCAAGCCCTGACAGGCACCAAGTAGTGCTTGGCGAGCGATAATCACGCCCTTTTTCGAACGCACCGACCATGGAAACACAAGACATCACCGGCAAAGAAACGCTCGGCTTTCAAGCCGAAGTCAAGCAGCTGTTGCAGCTGATGATTCACTCGCTGTACAGCAACAAGGACATTTTTTTACGCGAATTGATCAGCAACGCCTCCGATGCCTGCGACAAGCTGCGCTTCGACGCGATGTCGCATCCGCAATTGCTCGAGGGCCACTCCGAACTCGGCATTACCGTTTCCTTCGATAAGGCGCCGCGCACCATTACCGTGTCCGACAACGGCATAGGCATGTCGCGCACCGATGCGATCGAGCATCTGGGAACGATCGCCAAGTCCGGGACGCGCGAGTTTTTCGCTCAGCTGTCAGGTGACCAGCAAAAAGATGCTCAGTTAATCGGCCAGTTCGGCGTAGGTTTTTATTCGAGCTTTATCGTGGCCGATCGCGTCACAGTGATATCACGGCGTGCGGGCCAGGACGCTTCAGCGTCGATTCGCTGGGAGAGCGATGGCGGCGGCGAATTTACGATCGAGCCTGCCGAACGCGCGGAA
>DATEOP010000384.1:0-2759 GCA_035274065.1 Burkholderiaceae bacterium | reverse complement strand
GCAACTCGCGCCGCGATGCTCGCATAGCCCGCTGCGGCATCGACAAAAGCTCCTTTGGTGTCGAGCATCGCGCCATAACCACGCAGCACGCCCGTCGCGACGTCACCGGTTTTCGCGATCACCTTGACCGCTGCCGATGTCAGTGGCCGCAGCCGCGCGTCCCAACTTCCATTCGCATCCCCGCGATGACGGCTCAGCCCAGAGCTCGACTCACCGTCACTCTGATTCGTGGTCAGAGCCAGCAGCACGCCGATCAACGCGATGCCGTCGGCAATACAGTGATGAATCCGCACGATGAGTGCCTCACCACCGGAATAGTTGTCGATCAACTGCATCTGCCACAGCGGCTTCGATTTATCGAGCGGCTGCGAAGCCAGCTCACCGACCAGATTTTTCAGATCCTCCTCGGTGGCTCCGCGCGGCAATTTTGTGCGAACAAGATGGTCGTTCAAATCGAAATTACCGACTTCCTGCCAATAGCAGCCAGTCGCATCGCGCACCACGCGGCTGCGAAATCGCAGGTGGGATACGAGGCGCTCCTTCAGCAGATTGCTCAATCGCGCGAAGTTCAGCTTGCCGTCGAACTGGTAGATACCGACGATCATCATCAGATTCTTGTCGGAATCCATCCGCAGCCAGGCGGTGTCGACCGCCGACATCCGTTCACGCATAGTTCTGAGTTGTCCTGTTAGCCACACTCCCCGCTGCATAATAGTCGCGCCTTCGTATAAACCAAGAGGAACCCATGAGCGATCTGAAAACCCAATTCGAAACCGCGGTGGCTGATTCAAAGAACCTATCCGAGCGCCCGGACAATCAGACGATGCTGAAGATGTACGGCTTATACAAGCAGGCAACCTCCGGAGACGCCAGTGGTCCGCGACCCGGGTTCACCGACATGGTCGGCCGCGCCAAATGGGACGCCTGGAACGAAGTGAAGGGGACGTCGGCGGACGACGCGATGAAGCAATACGTATCACTGATTGAGGACCTGAAGGATTGACGCAGGGCTGCATGACTCGATGATCGGCGCCATGCCCGGTAAGGTGATCCGATTTTATTTCGACTACATCTCGCCCAACGCCTATCTGGCGTGGACGCAATTGCCGGCATTGGCTGCGCGCAATGGCTGCAGTATCGAGCCTGTGCCTGTTTTGTTCGCGGGTTTGCTTGAAGCGCATCGGCAGCAGGGGCCCGCCGAAGTGCCGCCGAAGATGCAATGGATGTGGAAGAACATCGCGCGCAAGGCCGCTCTAAACAACATACCGCTGAACGCCCCCGCGTTTCATCCTTTCAACCCTCTGCTTTCGCTCCGCGTTTCGTCGTTGCCACTGCAATCCGAACAGAAGTTGAAGTTGATCGACACGCTGTTCGGCGCCGTTTGGATTCGCGCACTGCACGTGGCCGATGCGAAAGTTGTTATGGAGGCCGCCACGGAAGCGGGACTCGATGGCGCTGCCCTGATCGCACAAGCGTCGCAACCTGAATTCAAGGTGCAATTGCGAAAGCAAACCGATCAGGCAATTACCGAAGGCGTCTTCGGTGTACCAACAATGGCAGTCGGCCCCGAACTCTTCTGGGGCTATGACGATTTGCCATTCTTGCAGCGATTTCTCGAGGGAAAGGATCCCGCAGACTCGATGCAATGGCCGGACGCGGGCGCGCTCAAATCCTCAGCCGAGCGCAGCAGAGCGTCGTAGGTTAATTCTGGCCTTGCGTTTTCTTCGCCGGTGTTTTGCTTGCCGGCATCTTGTTGGCCGGCTTTTTGCCGCCGGCCAACAGCTCGTCCAGGTTGCGCTCGATGTGCGCGGCGATCGTCCCCTTAAATGCTCTCAGCAGGAGGCCCAGAGCGACATCGAGCCGAATTTCCGAATCGGTGACATGCATCTGACCATTGACGCCGGAACGATGAAAACGAAGCGTGTCGCCCCGCCATTCACTGCTGAGGTCATACTCTTTCGCGAGAGCATCGGCAGTTTTCTGCGCCAACGCCTTGGCCTTCGCAAGCGGCAGCGAGTGAGTACGGATCAGCTTGATGTCGGACATGCGTAGTTTGGTTTAGGTAGTAAAGCGTTTGCTGCGCATGTTATTTAACTTTTTCAACACCAACGGGCGCGTTTGCGCGCGGTGTTGATCCTGGATGCCAGCCGATGATGGCGAGCATGACAACAAACCCAATTACGTAAGCTAGGGCGACGTGCCATCCGTGGCGCAGCCATCGGCCAACCGAGCGCGCTTCGGGATACATGCTGGAGAGCGCAACACCGGCCGACGAGCCAAACCAGATCATCGATCCGCCAAAACCGACCGCATACGCAAGAAACCCCCAGTCGTAGCCGCCTTGCCGTATGGCTAGTGCGGTCAGCGGAATGTTGTCGAACACCGACGACAAGAAGCCTAAGCCGAGCGCAGTTGTCCACGAAGCAAGCGGCAGTTGATCGACGGGCATCATCGATGCGGCGAGAACCAAAGAAAGCAGGAACAACGAACCTTTTAATGCGCCCGGCAACAGCTGCCAATCGGGGCGACGAACTATCGTCGCCAGCAACAGCGCAACCCAGACCGCAGCGCCCAAAAAAGGAAACAAGTCGGCCAACTCGTTGAAGCGCGTATTCACAGTAATGTTCACGACGACGGCGGCGATCAAGATAAACGCGACCACGCCGACTCGAGCCCAATCTATGACAACTCCGACGTCGGCATGGCGCTGGATCGGTGCGTAGCGCTGCTGCTGCAGCGATGCCGGTATGCCGAAGATG